>CAJOPP010000344.1 GCA_905236365.1 uncultured Lachnospiraceae bacterium | reverse complement strand
TGCTTTAGCTCGTGCCCGAAATGGAAAACATATAACATATCCGGCAACGTCCGGCTTAAGTAAATGACATTGCGTCTGAACAGTAACGTCAATACAACAAAAACATATTTTTTTACAAATAATATAAGGAATGTATATATAAAGGAGTATCTAACATATGCATAGTTATCTAAGAGCCATAGGTTTTAGCAAACTAAAAAAGAATAGTGAACAAAGTAAACTCATAGCTTTTGCATTAAGCAATGCCTCCGAGAAAAAAGAAATTGAAATTGGCTCTGATACAAAATTGATTCAAATCAATTACGAATTTGGAAAAAATATCGGTTTAACTATAATCGGAGAGTACAATAATGACGATATATTAGATATCGATCATATATTTCCTTATTGTATTGGTGACCATACCACGGAACAAGCTGATATTCAAATAGAAAGTCATAGTGATAAAGAAGCTTATTCCGGAGTATCTGATGATTACAGTTTAGGAATTACCCTGATTTATGCGGTACAAAATATTACAGACTATGTACGAAGTAATTGGTCCAATAATTATTACAAATACCCGACTCATGTAAGATTTGGAGCTCTTTCACTAAGTGGTCGAATTTTATATGGCGTACATCTAGATCACAATGTTTATCCTTACGATAAACAACCTATCAATAATAAAGATCGACGTAATTTAATTGCAAAGGCAAAAAACGGGGATATCGATGCACTAGAAAGTCTTACTTTAGATGATATGGATACCTACTCACTTATTTCAAAAAGAATAAAAGATGAAGATTTACTTACTGTAGTTGAGACTTTTTTTATGCCATATGGTATTGATAATGAACAATATTCTATTTTAGGAAAAATTAAAAATTTTTCAAAAATAACTAATGAATTTTCTAACGAAATAGTGTATAATCTAACTATTGAATGCAATGATATCTTATTTAATGTTGCAATTAATTCTCTAGATTTACAGGGAGAACCAATGATTGGAAGAAGATTCAAAGGTATCATCTGGCTACAAGGACATATTCAATTTGTATAATTGTTTTAGTCTGATAGTTAATAATTCACAATCACTTACGTTTTTCAACATCAAACAAAGTGATAGATTTTGTACCCGTAGTTAAATGGATATAACAATTCTCTCCTAAAGAATAATTGTGGGTTCGATTCCCGCCGGGTGCATTTTTCATTACATTGCAAAAGTTATCAAAGACAATCAAATAGACTTCTTGTTCATTGATTATAGTAGATTTTCTCTTTTCTACAATTTCTTCAGAGCAGATGAACGATATATCACACATCTTGCATAGTAAGATACCCATTTGAACATGTCTACTTAACTTATTGCATGCAACAATAAAAGGAGAACCTTTTATATATAGAGATTACTCAAACGAACACGGAAGTATATGTTGTTATCCATTATATAAGGAGGTTATAACATGAAAGTAAAAAAATCAAATATAACATTTAGTGCAGTTGGCTTTGTAGCATCTGTATTAGTTTTACTTTATATGATATTAAATTATCCAGATATGGTTCAGTTGATTATTGTGTTTGGAATCATCGCATTAGCAGATACCTACTTTCTAGTAGACAGTATTGTCAAAAAGATTGATGAAGTATCAGAATCTACTATTGATAAGCAAACAGAACTGGTAAAAGTCGAAAAAGGAATTTATTCCGTAGCGAAGCGTGATGAAGCTGCAAAACTCAAACAGAATCATTTACTCTTAGAACAAATTGAACAGTTAAAAGAAGAAAACAAACGTCTCAATGCAGAATTAATTGAACAGCAGAAGCTTTGCACAAAGATTCTGGTAAAAAGAGTGCACGAAGACAGTAATCGCACACTTACCAGCTCTGATCACATTTCAAAACTTCTTGTTCAGCTAAATAGCAATACAAATAATACCTCAAAAGAAACATTAGAAGTATTAGAAGAAATCAATCAAACATTAGATACCTACTATAATGATAGCAAAGACAACGTCACTAGAATGCGTGCAAATTAAAGAAGGAACCATATGAACTATATTGTACTGGACTTAGAGTGGAATCAAAGTTCAAGTAGTCAGATAGGTGAAAACACTCGCCTACCCTTTGAAATTATCGAAATTGGTGCCACAAAATTAGATTACAAATTTAATATAATAGACCAATATGGAAGTATTATTAAACCAAGAGTATACCGTCGTATTCATCCGAAGATTCGTGAAATACTAAATTACGATGAATCCTATTTAAAGACAGGACGTCCTTTCGATGTTGTATTTCGTGAATTTAAAAAATGGTGTGGTGAAGATATTATATTTTGTACCTGGGGACCTTTGGATTTAACCTACCTTCAGCAAAACATGGATTTTTATTATATGAAAAGTTTTCCATTTCCTCTGAAGTTCTATAATCTTCAGGAAATATATGCAATTCAGTACTATGAAGACAAATATCAGACTCCAAGTTTAGAAAAAGCTGTAACAGAATTCCAAATTCCAATTGAAGCTCCTTTTCATTGTGCAAAAAATGATGCTTATTATACTGCAAAGGTTTTTCAGAAGATGAATCACAAAAAACTTTCAGACATGTACAGTATTGATTATTATCACTACCCAACTTGCATTGAGGAAGAAATCACCACCCATCATGCAAATTACAGTGAATACATCAGCCGTCCATTTCAGAATAAGAAAGAAGCAATGAACGACAAAAATATCACAACTCTTCATTGCAATAAGTGTAATAAAAAGCTATCAAAAAAAATAAAATGGTTCGTCAACAACTCAAACACGCAAATTTGTGTCGGAAAATGTTGGAGCCATGGCCTTATTTGTAGTAAAATACGATTTAAATCTACAAAGAATGGAGATTTCATTGTAGTAAAAACAACAGAACAAATCAATAAAAAAGAATTTGAACGAATTCGTGAAAGACAAAACGACCTGCGTATCCGACGAAAAGAAAAGAGACTTCAAAAGAATAAAAAATAAAAAGAAGAAGGAAATTTTACTCCTTCTTTTTTTATTCACCTTCGGCATAAAGTTTTCTTTTTTAAGTTAATTCACGATTTATTTAATTGGATCTTTACTTGCTGTACCAGCTTTTCGAGGATATATTTTAGGTGTACTTTTTATCTTGTCAATCAGAACAAAAGAGCGCTCAATATCCGAATCCGGTAATTTAATCTTTTGAATTGTATCCAATTTTCCGCCAAGAACTTGAATTGCTCTTTTAGCAGCATTAGACTCCTCTTCAATTTCAGCAGCCTTATAAGAAATAAACTGTCCTCCCACTTTCACAAAAGGAATACAGTATTCACTTAGTGTTGAAAGATTTGCCACTGCCCTGGATACACAAAGATCAAATGTTTCCCGATATTCCTTTTGTCTGGCAGCTTCCTCTGCTCTTCCATGAACAGCAGAAATATCACTTAATCCCAGTTCTTCTATTACAGACTGTAAAAATTTTACTCGTTTATTTAAAGAATCCATCAATACGATTCTTAAATGAGGAAATGCTATTTTTAACGGAATTCCTGGAAAGCCTGCACCCGTTCCCAAATCTAAAATGAAACATGGAATATCTGAATTGCCTAATTCAGGATATACTTTTATAACAGCAAGAGAATCCAAAAAATGTTTAATAATCACATCTTCCAATTCCGTGATTGCTGTCAAATTCATAACTTTATTTTTTTCAATCAGAAGATCATAATAGATTTGAAACTGTTCAATCTGTTCATTTGTTAATTCAATATTAAATTGAGCTGCTTTTTCTTTCAAACGATTCATACCATCACCTAACTACTTATTATAATATTTTTTCCATCCCAATCTTTTGAGGAATTAATCCACATTTTTCATAAAATCTCTGTGCACCCGGATTGCATGACCATACATTTAACGTGACATTATAACAACCAATCATCTTTGCATAAGAAATTACATATTCATAAATCTGTTTTCCAATACTCTGTCCTCTCATATTTTCATCCACACATAAATCATCAATATATAAAGTCTTAATATTAGTCAAAATTTGATCATCATTGTGTTGCTGCAATACACAAAAAGCATATCCCAATACATTTTCATAATCATCTACCCCTACAAAAACAGGTCTTAAATTATCTTTAAAAATGTCTAATAATTCCTTATCTGTATATTTTTTAGTATCTCTTTTAAATAGATCAGGTCTTCCATTATAATGTATCATCAAAACTTGACGAAGAAGATGATTAATGCCATCCAAATCCTTCTCTTCTGCTCTTCTAATTTCCATAATTATTCCTCATTTTTTCAAATATTTAGATAAATCATCAATACCGAAATATCTGCCGGTGAAACACCGGAAATACGGGAGGCCTGTCCAATATTTTCCGGTCGTATCTCACTTAATTTCTGTCTTGCTTCTTTTCGAAGATTATGAACATCATCATAATTCAGATTAGCAGGAATCCTTTTATTTTCCAATTTTTTAAAATGTTCTACCTGAGAACGCTGTCGTTTAATATATCCATCATATTTTAACTCAATATTAATCTGTTCAATAATCTCTTTGGAAAGTGGTTGCTCATATAATGAATTTCGTTCTATATCCAAAGGAGCAATCAATTCATAATTAAGTTCCGGGCGCTTGATCAAATCTGCCAAAGAAGCTGCTGTCTTTAAAGTCGTACTTCCATTTTCTTCCAAAAATGTCTGAACCGTCTTATTAGCTCCTACCATAGTCTCTGACAATCTGGCAATTTCTTTTTGAATCAAATCTCTCTTTTTACAAAATTTCTCATATCGTTCTTCTGAAATCAGACCTATTTCATATCCAATATCAGTCAATCGAAGATCTGCATTATCCTGTCTCAGAAGCAGACGATATTCTGCCCGGGAAGTCATCATACGATAAGGTTCTTTTGTTTCCTTTGTCACCAGATCATCAATCAGTACACCAATATATCCCTGAGAACGATCCAATACAACCGGTTCTTTTCCCTGTAATTTTCTGGCAGCATTGATTCCAGCCATCAATCCCTGAGCAGCGGCTTCCTCATATCCGGAACTTCCGTTCATTTGACCGGCACTAAAAAGACCTTCAATTTCTTTAAATTCCAGAGATGGTTTCAATAATAAAGCACTGATACAATCATATTCAATAGCATATGCATTTCGAACAATTTTTGCATTTTCCAGTCCCGGAACACTCCGATACATAGCATACTGCACATCTTCCGGAAGAGAAGAACTCATTCCACCAATATACATTTCATTTGTATATTCCCCTTCCGGTTCTACAAACACCTGATGTCTGTTTTTATCTGCAAATTTCATAACTTTATCTTCAATAGAAGGACAATATCTTGGACCCGTACCCTCAATTGCACCGGAAAATAACGGAGAACGATCAATATTCTTTTTAATAATTTCATGTGTCTCCTCATTTGTATAAGTCAACCAGCAACTGATCTGCTCCCTTTTAATATCCTCTTCTGTATTGGTAAATGAAAATGGAACAATCGTCTCATCTCCTTTTTGTTCTTCCATCTTGGAAAAATCAATACTACGCTTGTCAATTCTTGCCGGAGTTCCTGTTTTGAAACGACGGATTGGGATTCCGTTTTCTACTAAAGAATCCGAAAGAAAAGTGGCAGCAGAAAGTCCGTTTGGTCCTGTATGATTGACTACATCACCGTAAATGCATCTCGCATTCAAATAAACACCGGTACATAAAACAACCGTTTTTGAATAATAAACAGCTCCCGATTTAGTACGAACACCTTTTACTGTCTGATTTTCTATAATAATCTCAGAAACCTCTGCCTGACGCAAAGTAAGATGTTCCGTGTTCTCCATCACAATTCGCATACTTCTGGTATATTCTGCTTTATCTGCCTGAGCACGAAGAGAATGAACTGCAGGACCTTTAGATCGATTCAACATTTTAGATTGAATATAGGTCTTATCGATATTTTTCCCCATCTCACCGCCTAAAGCATCAATTTCTTTTACAAGATGTCCTTTAGAAGAACCTCCAACATTGGGATTACAAGGCATCATTGCTACACTGTCCATACTAACTGTAAAAATTATCGTTTCCTGTCCCATTCGTGCAAGTGCCAAAGCAGCTTCACATCCGGCATGTCCCGCACCAACCACAACTGCATCATATCTTTCTTCTATTGTATTTTGATCGCTCATTTTGCCTTCACTCTTTCTTTTCCATACTATAACAATATCATTAACTTAATCTTTTTTTACCTCATATGTCATCAAATCAAAGATTTTCCGCCACTTTATCCTCAAAGAGGAATACTAAAACAAATGACATTGATACTATAATCAGACATTCCTATTTATTATAATGCAAATGAAATTATTTGTATATTATTTTTTTACTACAAATAAATAATCAGTTACAGTTCACTCGGTGGCGTACGTCTGAACAATAACCATGTAACAAAATTTCAATTCAAACCTCTTAGAACTTCTTGCATCATAATACTCTTTGGTATATAATAAACCGTGCTAAATTAAAGTATGATTGATTCATAATGGTCAATATAATGTCTACCTTTCAGGTCAATGATCCGTACAGAAAATTTTAACAGAAGCAAATCAACGGTCATACTCTCATAAACTGACATTTTTACAACTACTTTCATGAATCCAAATCTATATAATCAAAAGTAAAATTTTTTACTCTTTGTATCAAAACCTCAAATAGACAATCAAACATGTCTGCTTTAGGTTGTCTATCAAAATAAAAAAACGAAAGGATTAAACAATGGAAACCTATAGTATTTTAAAAACTCTGGCAATTATCATTCTCTCTGCAAAATTAATGTCACTTATAGCAAAAAAATGCAAAGCTCCCGGCGTTGTTGGAGAAATCATCGCAGGACTTATAATCGGTCCATGTCTGCTCAATTTAATTGAGCCAGATGATTTTATAAACCAAATGGCAGAGATTGGCGTAATTCTGATTATGTTTTCTGCTGGTCTTGAAACCAATCTAAAAGAATTAAAAAAATCAGGTTTTATTGCACTTTTAATAGCCTGTGCAGGTGTGTTTGTTCCACTTGCAGGTGGAACTTTGCTCTATATGGCAATCCATGGTTTTGCACCATGGGGATCTGATTCTTTTTTCCAAGGACTTTTTATTGGCTGCATTATGACAGCTACCTCTGTCGGAATCACAGTGGAAACCCTTCGGGAAATGGGCTATCTCAAAGGACATGTAGGACAAACAATCCTAAGTGCCGCTATTATTGATGATGTCATCGGAATTATTGTATTAACCTTTGTACTAGGTATGAAAGACCCTTCCAATAGCCCGGGAATCGTAACATTAAAAACACTTCTATTCCTGTTTCTTTCTGTCATATGCGGCTATATCACCTATCATGTCGTTAAGATTATTGATGCCCGTTATCCGCATACAAGACGAATCCCAATCATCGGTTTAGGACTCTGCTTTATCATGGCATATATAGCAGAGCGCTACTTTGGAATTGCAGATATTACAGGTTCCTATATAGCCGGTATTATCCTGTGTAACATCAATGATGCAGAATATATTGACCGTAAAGTCAATATTAACAGCTACATGATATTTGCACCAATCTTTTTTGTAGGAATCGGATTAAAGACAGATTTCAGTCACATTGATCCTGATATGTTATTTTTCTCAATCCTCTTTGTCCTGGTTGCAATGACAACAAAAATTATTGGCTGCGGCCTTATGGCAAAGATTCTGAAATATAAGTGGAGTGACTGTATCAAGATTGGTGTAGGCATGATGACCCGTGGAGAAGTTGCTTTGATCATAACAAATAAAGGAATGAATCTTGGTATCATTGACTCTTCCTATTTTACAGCAGTAATCCTGTTGATCATCATATCAAGTATCTCTGTACCAATATTATTAAAACTACTCTATTCAAAATATCCTGATCCTGAATAAATTCAAGACTCGCTCGCGAGTCTTGGCGCGGGATTTGCGTCAGCTATGCTGACATATTTCATAATATACATTTTTATACGCATCTCGCAATTAATGCGAGATGTAGCCTGAACAGTTACTTGTCATTGTACATTATCCTGAAAAACTCTGCATATACGGAGCTACACTCTTTTTACTTACCCATACAAAATTCTTTAAAAATGGTATCCACCAGATCATCCTCCACTGCTTCTCCAATAATATACCCCAGTCTCTCATAAGCTGTCATCAAATCAATAGAATAAAAATCCTCTGGCATACTATCTGCAATACTTTGACGAACCAATTGAATGGAGGATAAAGCATTTTCCAATGCTTCTTTGTGTCTCATATTAGTAATATAGATTTCATCATTATAAGATAAATGACCATGAAAAAACATATCATTCAACTGTTTATAAAATTCTTCAAATCCCGTTTTTTCTTTTGCACTGATATCGATCAAAGGCTTATTCAAATGTGAAAGAATTTCTTCTCTTGTCACCACCGAAGATAAATCTGACTTATTCTGTAGAATAATTACATGCTTCTCTCCTATTGATTCCATAATTTGAAAATCATTCTCATCCAATGGAACAGAAGAATCCACTATATAAAGAATCAAATCTGCCTGATTCATGGCTTCTAAAGACTTGTCTACACCAATCTTTTCAACTACATCATCTGTTTCTCTAATTCCTGCAGTATCAACAATATTCAGCGGAATTCCCTGAATGGAAATAAATTCTTCTAATGTATCTCTGGTGGTCCCGGCAATATCTGTAACAATTGCCCTCTCTTTTCCCATCAAAACATTAAGAACCGATGATTTTCCCGCATTAGGTTTTCCAAGAATTACTGTTTTAATTCCCTCTTTCATCATTTTCCCATCTTCTGCTGTCATTATTAAATGACCAATTTCTTCTTCTACATGTTGAAGAATTTCATCCAATGTTACATCAAACCCATCAAGACTATAATGCTCCGGATCATCCAATGCCGATTCAATAAAAGCAAGATTATGAATCAATTCATTTCGAATATTCTCAATCTTTTCCTTCAGACTGCCCTTCAACTGGGATACCGCCGTCTTTGCAGCAAGATCACTTTTAGCTGCAATCAGATCCATTACTGATTCTGCCTGGGAAAGATCAATTCTTCCATTTAAAAAAGCACGTTTTGTAAATTCTCCCGGTTCTGCCAATCTTACACCCTTTTTCAACAGTAAATGAAGAATCTGTTTCATCACATGAATCCCACCATGACAATCAATTTCAACCACATCTTCTTTGGTATAAGTAGAAGGTGCCTTCATTACAAGAACAATTGCTTCATCAATTATTTCTTCTTTTTCATTAACAATATTGCCATATGCTGCAGTATAGGAAGCCAGATTTCGTATCTCTTTTCCGCTTTTTTTAGGAATAAATATCTGATCAGAAAGTGCAATTGCATGTTCCCCACTTACCCGGATCACTCCAATTCCTCCCTGATTCATTCCGGTTGCTACTGCTGCAATAGTATCTGAAAGACTCATCATATTCTTTTCTTACCTTTCTCAAAAACAATAATATCATTCAATCTCTTTGTTAAACAATAACTATTTTGTTGTCAAAAGTATGATTCTTCCTCAAATGTTAGTATTTTTCTGTTTAAAGTGTATAGTCTGGTCGTTCGAAGCGTTTCATAACTGAAAATTGAGGAGGAATCAAGAAAGAGAGTTCATTCTTTTTATGAACTCTCTTTCATCTTAATCTTGTTTGTTCCTGTAATCTATGAACCATGCAGCATTTTCTTTATAAAACCTGTCACAAAACTTTATAAAACTTATTTTGTATATCTATTCAGCATAGCCCAACAGATATGCAACAGGCATGGTGCTGACGCACATTCCAATATGCCTGTCATATCGTAAATTCAAGACTCGCTCGCGAGTCTTGGCGCAGGATTTGCGTCAGCTATGCTGACATATTTCATATGCAAATCCCTGCACATCCTCGCGGAGCATATATCTCAGACGGAGATTGAAACCCGCCTAAGACAAGTTTCCTGCCCCCACCTACACTTTGCTTAAAAGCGGGGGGCATCTCTGTCTGAGATATACATTTTTGTACACATCTCGCAGTTAATGCGAGATGCTTCCTGAACAATTACCTTATTTTTTCAAATAAACAACCACCTTGCGATAAGGTTCTTCTCCCTCACTTCTGGTAGCTACATACTTATCATTTTGAAGAACAGAATGTATGATTCTTCTCTCATAAGGATTCATTGGTTCAAGTGTAATACTTCTTCTACTTCTCTTTACCTTAAATGCAATGTTCTTAGCAAGATGCTCTAAGGTATCTTTTCTTCTTGCACGATAATTCTCGGTATCCAGCTTTACATGAATATAGGATTCACTTTCTTTATTTACAAACAGACTGATCAGATACTGTAAAGCATCTAAGGTCTGTCCTCTCTTTCCAATCAGAATTCCCATTTCCGGTCCTTCCAAATTGATATTCATATTATTATTGGCTTCATCATAATCAATCTGAACTTCAGTCGGAATATCCATTGCCTTAAATAATGTTTCCAAATAAGCATTTGTCTTTTCCAAGATTGTTTCTTCTTTTACAACTTTTATAATAGCAGGCTTTGCACCAAGACCTAAAAATCCGGCTGAACCCTTATCAATCACTTCGTATTCTAATTCTGAACTGGTAATCCCCAATTGTATAGATGCAAGTGTCACTGCTTCTTCTACTGTTTTTCCCTTAAATTCCAAGTAACTCATACTTCACTCTCCTCCTTTTTTCTATTATCGTAATTTAGCATAATATTTGCTTTTGCACCAATACTCCCACTCTTATATTGTTTATTCTGCTTCTGCTCTGCAACCTTCTTTGACTCCTCAGATGGTACATAATTCCGAAGAGAACTGGCGGAATTCTGATGTATTGCCTGCTGCTTTGCCAACTGTTCCTGTTGCTCTTCTGACGCTTCCATCATTCTCTGCATAAAAGATTTCTTACCACCACGTTTTTCTAATTTTTCAGCAGCCTTTTCCTTCTGTTTTTCTAATAGAACATTCAAATCCACATGATCATAATAGAAATTCACAATTAACTGTGTCAGCATCGAAATCAATGCACTGATTGACCAATAAATACCAATATATGCAGGAAACGTAATACACGTTATAAAAGACGCAATCGGAATTACAAGTTGCATGGATTTCATCATAGAACCTGCTGCTGCATCTGTCTGTGACTGATTAACGTTAATAACCTTCATCGATAAATATTGGAATAACGCAGATGTAAATGGAATTATTAATGCCCAGCTCAATCTATAACCCGGTGCTTCTGAAATATTAATTCCTAATATAAAGGAATGAACCTTTTCTATTGTATCAATATTGGCATTCGCATTCATATTCAGTGTATCGGATAAAAGATGCAGATTGGAAATATCAAATTTTGATACTACATCAATGATATTATTGATTCCAACCTCTGCTCCATTACTAACCAGATCAGTCAATTGTTTCAAAGCATAACTTGCAGATGTAATCTTATTGTTATCAGTAAATTCAGTAAAGAACTTACTAATCTCTATTCCGCTTCCCTTTGCTTTTAAAACACCTTCTGCAAGCGGAGTATACATCACTTTAACCTTGTCAACGTAAGCAGGTACATTCTGAATTACCCTATATAATGCATAGACAATCGGTAACTGGATGAACATTGTAAGACATCCATTCGTCATGGAAGTTCCATATTTATTATAAACTTCCTGTATCTCTTTTTGTTGCTTTAACATCGATTCCTGATCTTTTTTATCTTTATATTTCTTCTGAATCTTTGCAATCTCCGGCTGTATAATCATATTAATTTTAGAAGATTTTTGCTGTTTAAATGTAAGCGGAAAAATAATCAATTTACAAATAATTGTAAATATAATAATACATACACCTAGATTTGCAATTCCGGCATCATTTGCCAATAAATTGTAAATCAAATTAAATAATTTACCAAACACCCAGGCAATTGGTCCCAAAAGACCTCCCTGTGCCGTTAAAAACATCAAAATAGAAATCCTCCTTCAATCTTTGATCAAATTTTCAAATTTATATTCCTAAATAGAAAAAATTCTTAATACTATTTTTCCTTTTTCTTAGGAACCGGATCATACCCTCCTTTTGAAAAGGGATTACATCGTAAAATTCTCCAAATTGCCAATAAACTTCCCTTGATCACACCATGCTCTTCTAACGCTTCAATTGCATAAGTAGAGCAGGTTGGATAAAATTTGCAAGTTGAATGTCCCTTCAAAGGCGATAAAAATTTTTTATAAAATTGTATTAGTTTTATGAGAATATACTTAATAATGTTCAAAAATACACCACTCTTAATCAGTGCATTTTTCCATAGAATAAATAATATGATGCAGTTTAGCCAAATGGAGAAATGCACTTTCTATATCCCAATAATCATGACCTTTAGAATTAACCCTTGCTACCACTACAATATCTTTCCCTTTGACGAGGTTGTCCTGCTGCAGCCGGTAAACTTCTCTAATTAATCTGGTGATTCGATGCCGTACAACACTGTTGCCAACTTTCTTACTAACAGATATCCCAAGTCTGTTACTCTCCAAATTATTGTCTACTATATACATAACGAGATATTTGTTTGCATAGGATTTACCTCGTTTATATACATTTCCAAATTCTAAACTGTTCTTTAAAGAAATAAATTGTTTCATTATACTGATCCCTAAAAGAAAAAGGTCACAAACCTGTGACCTAGGCTGACAAACGCTTTCTACCTTTAGCACGTCTAGCTGCTAAAACTTTTCTACCATTTGCTGTGCTCATTCTTTTTCTAAAACCATGAACCTTTGATCTTTGTCTCTTTTTAGGTTGAAATGTCATCTTCATCTTCCAATACACCTCCTTTTTTCTGAAAACATCTACCCCATTATATTGAAAAAATCCCTATAAGTCAAGCAATTCTTTCTTTTTTTCTCCTATTTTTCTATAAAAAATAAAAAAACACAATATATTGTATTCCTTCTTATTAGAAAACACATCAAAATTAGTTCCATTAATTTTGTTCCAATGGTTTATCAACAACTTTTCCATCGTTTACATAACGTTATCCACAAAATGTGGATAACTTGTGGATAACTTTCTTTTTTTTCTGTGGATTTTACACCAAAATGCTTATTTTCCCTATTTTTCGACATTTACATTCTTTTCCACATCAAAAAAAAATAAAAAAATCCTTTCTTATATTAAAACACTATACGCTATTCATGATATCCACAATATCCTAAATCCGTAAACATCCACAATCCTCCGGCATGATTCAGCTTGTTATACTTAATCCTTAATGTTTCCCTCGTTCGACAACATACAAGAGGAGCTAACCACTGAACTGTAACTTTAATTCTCTCAAAATTTTCTTTTTTCTTGAAATCAACATTTATTTATTGTATTATAAATATGTATGCTCACATGGATTTTGATGTATTTATAGAAAGGAATTTTACTATGAAGGAAACACTAATTGCACAATGGGATAACATAATGAATTTATTAGAAGTTGAATATGACGTTTCCCATATGATGATCAATACTTGGATTCGGGCCCTTTCTATTAAAGACGTAACAGATACAACAATTACACTTGCTATGGACAAGAAATTAGGCAAACGTGGAATTGAATTTATAGAAAAGAAAATGTATGACATCTATCTTCAATCTGCGATTGAAGCAACATTAGAAAAACCATATGAAATTGTATTCTGCGTAGAAGGGGAAGAACTTCCCTCCGAAGAACCGGAGGAAGATTCCGTTGACGGTCATATCAAAATGTCCTTGGAAAAAAGCGGGCTCAATCCCAAATATACATTTGATACCTTTGTTATTGGAGACAATAACCGACATGCTCATGCAGCATGTGTTGCAGTAGCAGAAGATCCTTCCTCCGCTTACAATCCTTTATTTTTATACGGAGGAGCCGGACTTGGAAAGACTCATCTGATGCAGGCAATTGCCCATCATATTATCACACATGATCCAAATTTAAAGGTCTTGTATGTTTCCAGTGAAACCTTTACAAATGAAGTAATCGATTCTATCCGTAATAATAAAAGCGAAGAATTAAGAGCAAAATATCGTAATCTGGATGTTATGCTAATTGATGATATTCAATTTGTAATTGGTAAAGATTCTACCCAGACCGAATTTTTTAATACATTTAATGACCTTTACAATTCCAATAAACGAATCATAATTTCTTCCGATAAACCTCCAAAGGAGATTAAGACATTAGAGGAGAGAATGCGTACCCGTCTGGAATGGGGAGTTCCCGTTGATATTCATGCTCCGGATTATGAAACCCGTATGGCGATTTTGAAACGAAAGGCTGACATGAACCATGTCTATATTGCCGATGACATATTGGATTATATCGCACAAAATGTAGTATCGAACATTCGGGAATTAGAAGGAGCACTAAATAAAATCAGTGTTTTTGCAAGGCTTGACAATCAAAAAGAACCATTAACAGTAGAAAGTGCGGCAGATATTCTAAAAGACATTATTTCAAAAGATGCACAACATGAGTTGACGCCGGACCGAATCATCAATGTCGTTGCAGATCATATGAATATACCCCGTGAAGATATTATCTCTTCCAAACGGAGTCAGGATATTGCAACTGCAAGGCAGATTGTCATGTACTTATGCAGAAAATATTTAGACCGCTATTCCTTAAAAGATATTGGTAACGCAGTCGGCAGAAGAGATCATACTACCATATTAAGTGGTGTCAAGAAGATTAAAGCTTTAATCGAAAAAGACGAATCTATGCGTACCACCATTGAAACAATCGAAAAAAAATTGGATGTTTGATAAGTTATCCACATTTTTATAACATTTCCACAATAATTTTGTGGATAACTTGTTGAAATTCATTATGAACCTGTTGAAATAATGTTTCTAACTGATTGTTTTTACTTTTTATTGATTTACTATGAGAATCGTTTTGAACAAACCTTCTACCGTTTCTCAATCTTAAGATAACAAAGTTACACACACGATTTTTTCTTGTATTTAGAGGGAATTTTTAGAGTTTACACAAATCCACATCCCCTACTACTATTACTACTAAAATTAATTATTATTATGTAGAATGCAAATCCACACATCCTACGTTGAAAGGAGTTTTTCACAAAATGAAGATTAGTTGCCAAAAGTCATCATTGATGAATGGAATCAATATCGTATCAAAAGCAGTATCTACGAAAAGTACAATGCCAAGTCTACAATGTATTTTAATAGAATCCAGTTTAAGTGAAATTCGTTTGATTGCAAATGATATTGAGTTAGGTATTGAGACGATTATAGAAGGAAATATCATAGAAGCTGGAAGAATCGCATTAGATGCAAAGTTATTAAGTGATATTATTCGAAAACTTCCTGAAAGTGAAGTTCTGATTGAAACCAATGCATCTTATCAGGCTAATATTCGTTGTGAACGATCCAAGTTTAATATTCCTGGAATTTCCGGAGATGATTTTAACTATCTTCCTGAGATTGAGAAAAACAAATATATCAGTCTTTCTCAATTTACACTAAAAGAAGTAATTCGCCAGACAATTTTCAGTATCTCCGATCAGGAGAATACAAAGATCATGACAGGTGAACTATTTGAAGTTGATGGTGATCAGTTAAAAGTCGTTTCCTTAGATGGTCATCGTATTTCTATTCGTAAAGTTGAATTAAAAGAAAGTTTTGATAGTATGAAGGTTATCGTACCTGGTAAGACTTTGAATGAGGTTAGCAAGATTTTAACAGGTGGAGCAGAAGATGAAGTCCGTCTTTATGTCACTGATAAACATATCCTATTTGAGTTTGAAAATACTAAGGTGGTATCCCGTCTGTTAGAAGGTGAGTTTTATAAGATTGACCAGATGTTATCCAGTGATTATGAAACGAAATTTGAAATCAACAAAAAGGAATTTTTGGATTGTATTGACAGAGCTTCTCTCTTTATCAAAGAGTCTGATAAAAAGCCGATCATCATGAATATTGAAAATTCTAATATTTACTTAAAGATTGATTCTTCTTTAGGTTCTATGAATGAAGAGATTGAAATCAAGAAAGAAGGAAAAGACTTAAAAATTGGATTTAATCCAAAATTCTTAATGGATGCATTGCGAGTGATCGATGATGAAGTTGTATCAATCTATATGATCAATGCCAAGTCTCCTTGTTTCATAAGAAATGATGACAACAGTTATATTTATTTAATCTTACCGGTAAGTATTGCTGTCTAAAGGGGACGTATGATGTTTTTTGAATTATTTGATATTATATTTCTATTGGTATTTATTCTGATCATTGGTGTTTTTTTATTTGTGATCATAAAAGGCATAACTACATGGAATCAAAACAATCATTCTCCACGTCTGACAGTGCCTGCAACGGTTGTAACAAAAAGAGGAGATGTCAGCCATCATAATCATTCAGACGTGAATGGAATGGGAACTTCAACTTCTTCTACTACATATTATGTAACCTTTCAGGTAGAGAGTGGAGATCGTATGGAATTTCATGTCAGTGGTTCCGAATACGGTATGTTAGTAGAAGGCGATCAGGGAAAATTGTCATTTCAGGGAACAAGATACCTGGGGTTTGAGAGATTATAAAGAATAAGAGGTTCTTTTTCAATGTTTTGAATTTAGCAATAAATACAGCTCTGTTTAATACTTTGAGATTTCGGTTATGATTATTTTCGGTAGAAACGGATGAGAAAACGCTTAGAGTATAGTTTGTAAATGAAAATTAAAATATAAAGAGGAAAGTATGGAAGAATTAAAATTAAGAGAAAAAGACGAATTTATCAATCTAAGCCAGCTTCTCAAAGCTATGAATCTGGTAGAATCCGGAGCAATGGCGAAAGAAGTGATCGATGAAGGACTTGTAAAGGTAGATGGAGAAACAGAATCCAGATATCGAAGAAAACTTTATGATGGCATGATTGTTGAATTTGAAGGAAATACAATAAAGATTGTAAAATAGTGGAATCAAATCCCCTCACGACATTCGCCAAATTGATAAGCTCGCTTGTCAGCTTAGCTTATTGCTTGTGGAAATAAATAATAGAGGACAAAAGTCAGGCTTAGAGGAGCATGATATGTATATTCATTCACTGGAATTAAGTCATTATAGAAATTATAATCATTTATCGATTGAATTTGATCCGGGGATAACTATTCTTTATGGAGATAATGCACAGGGAAAAACAAATATATTAGAGGCGATTTATATATCAGGTACTACAAAGTCCCATCGCGGAAGTAAGGACAAAGATATGATTCAGTTTGGTGAAGAAGAGTCGCATATCCGATTAAATATTAAAAAAAACGATGTGGGACACAGAATAGATATGCACCTCCGCAAAAATAAGAGTAAAGGAGTTGCAGTGGATGGACAAAGTATTAAAAAAAGTGGTGAATTATTTGGAATTGTTCATATGATATTTTTCTCTCCGGAAGATCTTAGTATCATCAAAAATGGTCCTTCCGAACGAAGAAGATTTATGGATTTAGAACTTTGTCAGCTGAATAAAGTATATCATTACAATTATGTAAATTATAATAAAGCACTGAATCAGCGCAATACACTACTCAAACAGATTGCATTTCAACCGGGTTTAAAAGATACATTAGACACCTGGGATCTTTATCTGATCGAATATGGCAAATGTATCATAGAAGAAAGAGAACATTTTATAAAAAAACTCAATGATATCTTAAAGAATATTCATGGGCATCTGACAGGAGGAAAGGAATCCATTGAGATTGGTTATGAGAAAAATGTAACCGTAGAACAGTATGAGACTGTGATGCAGAGTAAAAGAGAAATGGATCTGCGTTATCAGTCTACACAGACAGGACCTCACAGAGATGATATTTGTTTTTATATCAATGGCATTGATGTTCGCAAATATGGATCTCAGGGACAGCAAAGAACGGCAGCATTATCTTTAAAATTAGCAGAGATTGAATTGGTAAAAGAATTGATCCATGATACTCCGATTTTATTATTAGATGATGTTATGAGCGAGTTGGATCATAACCGTAAGAATTATTTACTAGATAGTATTCAGGATATTCAGACCATAGTAACCTGTACCGGATATGATGATTTTATAAAATCCAGATTGAAAATAAACCGGATTTACCAAGTTACAAATGGAAAGGTAGATATCTTTAAAATAGATGAAGAAAATTCATAGTTATGCAATTATAGTAAATAAATCGTATCTATTCAGTTATGCTTCATGGATATGCGACAGGCATGGTGCTCACGCACATTTCAGTATGCCAGCCATATCGTAAAAATATACACTTTTGTACGCATCTCGCAGTGAATGCAAGATGCTACCTGAACAGTTACAATCAATCATAAAATATTGAGAATATTAGCGTTCTAAAAAATATACGCTATCTTTGAAGATGTAAATGATGACATGGAATATATGCTTTGTCATTGTATGTCAATACCTTGAAGGAGGAAGAAAAATGGGAAAACAAGATGAACAGGATTATGGTGCAGATCAAATTCAGATCTTAGAAGGTTTGGAGGCGGTTCGTAAAAGACCTGGTATGTATATTGGTACAACTTCTGAAAAAGGATTGCATCATTTGGTATATGAGATTGTAGATAACGCAGTTGACGAGGCATTGGCAGGATTTTGTACAGAGATTACCGTTACGATCAATGAAGATAATTCTGTGACAGTCATTGATAATGGACGCGGTATTCCAACCGGAATTCAGGAAAAAGCAGGTATTCCGGCGGTAGATGTTGTTTTTACTATGTTGCATGCCGGCGGTAAATTTGGCGGTGGAGGATACAAAGTATCCGGTGGTCTTCATGGAGTAGGTGCATCTGTTGTAAATGCACTTTCCGACTGGTTAGAGGTTGAAATTTGCCGTGATGGAAAGATTCACAAACAACGCTATGAAAGAGGAAAAGTGATTCATCCATTAGAAGTAATCGGTGATACCAGGCAACGTGGGACAAAAGTAACCTTTATGCCGGATGCCACGATTTTTGAGACTATCGAATTTGATTTTGATACTTTACGGACAAGGTTGAGAGAAATGGCATTTTTGACCAAAGGTCTTAAAATAACTTTGGCAGACAAGCGTGCAGGTAAAGAAAAAGAGAGAGAATTCTTCTATGAAGGTGGTATCAAGGAATTTGTACAATATATCAATCGCCATAAGGATCCTTTATATGAAAATATTATTTATTGTGAAGGAGAAAAAGATGGTGTGTTGGTAGAAGTAGCTCTTCAACATAATAGCTCTTACAGCGAATCCGTATATACTTTTGTAAATAATATTGGAACCATAGAAGGCGGTACTCATTTAACCGGTTTTCGTTCTGCTATTACCAAAGTATTTAATGATTATGCAAGAAATAATAAATTACTAAAGGATAACGAGGATAATCTTTCCGGTGATGATTTGAGAGAAGGACTTGCTGCAATTGTCAGCATCAAGATCGGAGATCCTCAGTTTGAAAGTCAGACAAAGATTAAGTTAGGTAATTCAGAGGCAAGAACAGCAGTAGATAATGTAGTATCTGAACAACTGACGTATTTTTTGGAGTTGAATCCAAAAGTTGCCAAAATTATTGTCAACAAAGCGATACAGGCGCAAAGGGCAAGAATTGCAGCCCGTAAGGCAAGAGATGTTGCAAGAAAATCAACTTTGAGTGACTCGATGGCATTACCTGGTAAATTGGCAGATTGTTCCGATAAGAATCCGGAAAATTGTGAAATCTACATCGTTGAGGGAGATTCTGCCGGTGGTTCTGCAAAGACCGCACGTTCCAGAGCAACCCAGGCAATCCTTCCACTCCGAGGCAAGATTCTGAATGTAGAAAAAGCAAGAATTGATAAGATATTAGGAAATGAAGAAATCAAAGCAATGATTACAGCATTTGGTACGGGTATTCATGAGAATTTTGATATCAGCAAACTACGGTATCATAAGATTATTATTATGACAGATGCCGATGTAGACGGTGCTCATATTGCAACGTTACTGCTTACTTTCTTTTACCGTTTTATGCCGGAACTGATCCGTCAGGGACATGTATATCTGGCACAGCCGCCTCTTTACAAGTTAGAGAAGAATAAGAAGGTCTGGTACGCTTATAGCGATGAAGAGTTGGATAACATTTTAAAAGAAGTAGGAAGAGATCAGAATAATAAGATACAGCGATACAAAGGTCTTGGAGAGATGGATGCTTCCCAGCTTTGGGATACCACCATGGATCCGGAGAAAAGAGTCTTACTCCGTGTTGCAATTGAAGATGATAATGAATCAGAGATTGATCTGACATTCAATACATTAATGGGTGACAAGGTAGAACCGAGAAGAGAATTCATTGAGGCAAATGCAAAGTTTGTGAAAAATCTGGATATTTAGCAGATAGTAAGGAGTATTCATAATGAAGAAATATAAAACAATTGCTATTTTCTTTTATATAGCAGCCATTGCATATTATATAACAGGATTCATAACACTTACTAGTCATGAAAATAATTCTATGTGGGTTACATGGTTTTGTCTTGGTAGTTCAATGATCTTTTTAGCAAGTGTATATCTGAATAAATACAAGAAGGGTGAAAAACAGGATGAAGACAAACAACAAGAGATTTCACAGCAGCAGGATTTGGATTCATAAAAAGAAGACTGTTTTTTAGAATTCTTTTTGTAATTTGAGAATTTGATACTTATGTCATCAAAATTCTGCTCAGGAAAAAGGAGAAAGATATGGAAGATAATATTTTTGATAAGGTAAATGAGGTAGACCTCAAAAAAACCATGGAAAATTATTATATTGATTATGCCATGAGTGTAATAGCATCCCGTGCTTTACCGGATGTCAGGGATGGTCTGAAGCCGGTTCAGAGAAGAATTCTATATTCTATGATCGAGTTGAATAACGGTCCGGACAAGCCACATCGTAAGTGTGCTCGTATTGTCGGTGATACCATGGGTAAATATCATCCACATGGTGACAGTTCCATCTATGAGGCATTGGTAAAACTGGCACAGGAATGGAATACGAGATATCCATTGGTAGATGGACATGGTAACTTTGGTTCCGTAGACGGTGACGGTGCTGCTGCAATGAGATATACTGAGGCAAGACTTTCTAAGATTTCTATGGAAATGCTTGCAGATATCAATAAAGACACTGTTGATTTTGCACCAAACTTTGATGAGACAGAGAAGGAACCAATGGTACTTCCGTCCCGTTATCCAAACCTTTTGGTAAATGGAACCGGTGGTATTGCGGTTGGTATGGCAACGAATATTCCACCTCACAATCTTCGGGAAGTGATCGGGGCTGTTGTTAAGATTATCGATAATTATATTCAGGAAGATCGTGAAACTTCCATAGATGAAATTTTAGAAATTGTAAAGGGTCCGGATTTTCCAACAGGAGCTACGATTCTGGGTCATCAGGGAATTGAAGATGCTTATCGAACAGGACGAGGAAAAATCAAGATTCGTTCGGTTACGGATATTGAACAAATGGCAAATGGTAAGCAAAGGATTGTAGTGACAGAACTTCCTTATATGGTAAACAAGGCAAGATTGATTCAGAATATTGCAAATCTTGTAAAAGAAAAGAAAATAGAAGGAATATCTGAACTCCGTGATGAGTCTTCCAGAGAAGGTATGCGGATTGCCATTGAATTAAAGAGAGATGCCAATGCAAATGTAATTCTGAATCAGCTTTACAAGCATACACAGCTTCAGGATAGCTTTGGTGTGATAATGCTTGCTCTGGTAAATGGCGAACCAAAAGTATTGAATCTGTTAGAGATGTTAAAGTATTATCTGGACCATCAGAAAGATGTCATTACCAGACGTACCAAATTTGAGCTCAACAAGGCAGAGGAACGTGCCCATATTTTAGAGGGATTATTGATTGCTTTAGATAATATTGACCGTGTAATCGAGATTATCCGTTCTTCTAAAAATGTGGCAGAAGCAAAAGAGAATTTAATAAAAGAATTCAGTCTTTCCGAAGTGCAGGCCCAGGCAATCGTAGATATGCGTCTGAGAGCTCTTACCGGTTTGGAAAGAGAGAAACTTGAAGCTGAGTATAGGGAATTAATGGAACGGATTGCAGAATTAAAAGCAATCTTAGCAGATGAGCATAAGTTATTAGGAGTGATCAAAGAAGAAATCCTGATTATTGCAGAAAAGTATGGGGATGACAGAAGAACTTCAATTGGTTTTGATGACGATGATATTACCATTGAAGATTTGATTAAGAAAGAGAATACGGTCATTACCATGACAAAGCTTGGATATATTAAGAGAATGACAGTTGATAATTTCAAAGCACAGCATCGTGGTGGTAAAGGAATTAAAGGAATGCATACGATTGAGGATGATTTTATTGAAGATCTGTTTATGACTACGACTCATCATTATCTGATGTTCTTTACCAACAATGGTAAGGTATATCGAATAAAGGCATATGAGATTCCGGAATCATCCAGAACGTCAAGAGGTACAGGTATTGTGAATCTGTTACAGTTGAATCCGGGTGAAAAAATTACAGCAGTGATTGCTCTTCGGAAATATGAAGAGGGACAATATCTCTTTATGGTTACCAAGAATGGTATTGTTAAGAAAACTCCAATCACAGAATATGCGAATATCCGAAAGACCGGACTTGCTGCCATTACATTGAAAGATGGAGATGAACTGATTGAAGTTAAGGCAACAGACAATACAAAAGATATCATTATGGTAACAAAACTTGGTATGTGCATCCGGTTCAATGAGAAAGATGTAAGAAGTACAGGACGAACATCACAGGGTGTGATTGGTATGAATCTTACAGATGGAGATGAAATCATTGGTATGCAGATGGATACTCAGGGCGATGACTTATTGATTGTATCTGAGAAAGGTATGGGAAAACGTACCTCTATTGAAGAATTTACACCACAAAGAAGAGGTGGTAAAGGAGTAAAATGTTATAAGATCAATGAAAAGACAGGCAATGTGATCGGAGTCAAAGCAGTCAATGATGATAATGAAATCATGCTGATTTCTACAGAAGGAATTGTTATCCGGTTAGAATGCAACACAATTTCAGAACTTGGAAGAATTACTTCCGGTGTCAAATTGATTAAACTGGATGAAGAAAATGATATTACAGTTGCTTCGATTGCAAAAGTCCGTGACAAGTCACCAGAGGAAAGTATCGCTGAATTTGAAGCAGAACAGGCAAAAGAAGATGCAATAGAAAATGAAGATGATAATAAAGAGAGTCATGGGAATGATGAAAACAGTGATAATGAAGAATAAGTTCTGCCCGGTTTTATGAGTATAGCAGAGAGTGTAGTTTTCAAATTAAGGACGTAAAGGGATATGAAGTTCAGTATGCCTTGAATAAGAAATTTACTAAGAGTAAAAAGACAACATCAAAACTCAATTTGACTGTTAAGAAGTTAGAAAATGGCAAGACATATTATGTAAGAGTGCGGGCATTTAATACTAAATCAAATGGCAGCAAGGAATATGGCAAGTGGAGTGATGTGAAAAACATAAAAATTAAGAAATAAAAATTCTGGGATTTTGTTAGACGATATATGAAAAGGGGCATATCAATGATATTGATATGTCCTTTGTCTATGGGACGATATGGTAAAAAACGGTGATGCAAGCTGATCTGGAAGTGTCGGACAAAAATAGAATTAATATTATCTATCAGTATATTGATTCTGTTACATGGTACTCTTTTATAAACATTTTTTTATGAAATAAAGTTGAAATGTAATGATTTTTGTCAAAACTATGCATTTTGTTTTTGAGTCGTTAAGTTGCACATACAATATGCATTTTCACTCAGTCAGGCTGAATGGTTACACAGTTACAAATTATTCATATATTTTTATGGTAATCAAAT
>CAJOPP010000343.1 GCA_905236365.1 uncultured Lachnospiraceae bacterium | reverse complement strand
TATAAAACGCATAATCTCCAATAGATGTAATACTATCCGGTAATACAACACTTTGCAAACTAGTGCAACCATAAAATGCATACGCACCTACTGACGATGCGCCTTCCCGAATAAATAAATTCTTTAACGACGTACAGTTTTCAAATGCAGAATTTGCCTTTTGTCCCGGATGATAAACATTGTCTTCACTTGATAGCGACCATGAAGAAACTCTGCTTCCAATCGTAACAGATTCAAGACTAGTACAATCAGCAAATACTCGTGAACCAATTGTCGTGACGGTATCTGGTATAATTACTTCTTTTATTGCTGTATTCTCTTTGAAGCTTTCATTTGCAATTGCAACAACGGCATAAGCTTTACCATCCTCATGAACGATGGAACCCGGTATCTGTAATCTGGTAGCATTTCCTGAATATCCAATCACCATTGCCGAATTGTTATTAATAATTGTATAGGCATATTCCTCTGTACTGTAATAATCTGCTGCATGACTACTCAATACGAACATCTGCGTCAAAATACCGATTCCTAATATCATTACCACAATATGCATAATGATTCTTTTGAAGATTACTGTTTGATTACGTATTACCATATTGATTTCTCCCCTTTCACTTAGTTGTTAATCTCCATTGGATATATCCATATCATCAAGTGAAGTATATCCATCCGATGAATTTGAAGGTTGTGATGCCGCAGCGGAATTGCCACCACCGCTATAGCTACTATTGTTATTATTTCTCGCTTCTTGAGTTGTTTGAATAATCGTACTCGGATCAACACCTTTACTGACAACAATCTGTACTTCTGTATCTTTTCCGACCATGTTGCCCGGTTCTACACTTTGATCAATTACCAATCCGGCTTCTACCGTATCACTATATTCCTCCTTTACCGCAACTATCAAATTATTCTGTGCTAGATTCTGATTTGCATCCTCCATTGATAATCCTACTACATTAGGAACTTCAAACTGTTCCATTCCTTTACTCACAATTACAGAGATTGTTGATGCATCTTCCATCTCAGTACCCTCTGCAATATCCTGTGCAATAATAAAACCGGCATTTACAGTATCCGAATATTCTTCGTTCTCAACGGTAAGACCAAGACCTAATTCTCCCAAAACAGTAGTAGCCTCTTCTTGGGATTTACCCACCAATTGAGGTGCCTGAATCAACGGACCTCTACTGATCACAACCTCAATAACACTTCTCTTTTTCGCTACTACACCCGGACTCATACTTTGGGATAAAATATGACCTTTTTCAACATCATTCGAATATTCTTCTCCTGCTTCCATTACTGAAAAAGACTGATCTAACGCTTTATTCTGTGCCTCTTCCAATGTCATTTTTAGCAAATAAGGAACCTTGCTTTCTGTTGATTTTTTGTATCCAACTCCTGCTACGAGCAGAACGCCTATTGTACACATTACACTCAGCACAATTTTTTTCTTTGACTTTTTCTTATGCTGAGAAGCCATTGGTCCATGGGAAGGTGCCAACGTGGCTTTATTTTGAATGTTTGCTGAAGAATTTGCTGATGTTGCTGGTCTGCTTCTTGAAGAAACAAGAGTCGCATGTGCTGACTTCAATCGAACAGAACTCGTTGCATTCAGTTCCTTTGGCGTTTCCATAGAAGGCTGCAATGTTCCTTCCTGTGCTAATCCTGCCACAGAAGACGATATTGTCTCTTGCGACATTTTCACTGGAGACTGCGTTACCACTTCTTGCGTTGTCCGCATTGGAGACGGTGAAATCTTTTCTTTTGTTGTTTCCACCGAAGATGGCGATGTCATTTTACGTATTGTCTCCACCGAAGACGATGATATCGGTTCTTGTACTTTTTCCATTGATGATGGCAATCCACTTTCTTCCGATGCTCCCAAAGAAAATGATGCATTTTGCACGGAATCCATTTCTCGAAACGTTGACTTCGGAAATGATTGTGAATCACTTTGTGAACTATAATCCGACATGCTTTGGAAATCATCCATCATCGTATCTCCAACCGGATTCGAATCAGACACATCTGCCACAATCACGGAGGAATCAACCGGCGTCGGAATAACAGTATCCAATTTCATTGTTCCACCGTGTGAAGTCTCCTCTTCCTGATTTTTATCCTTTTTATTCCAAATTGCACCTTTATTTTCTTCCATCAAAATGTCGTATAAATCATGACGCATTTCTTCCGGATTTGCATACCGGTCTACAACATCATAAGCACAAGCTTTAAGTATCACTTTTGCGAGCTTTTCTGATGCATTTGCCGGAGCCGGAATCTTAGTATCATTCATTCGTAAGGAAATAGCCTGTTGAAGATCCGTAATTGTAATCTTTTCCGGATACGGAGGTAAAAATGGAATCCTGTTATTATTCAATAACTGGTAGAGAACAATTCCTAAAGAATAAATATCCGCCGCCATACCATATCCTTCTCCCCAATAGATTTCCGGAGCCATATACATAGTATTTCTTTCTTTGATATATCCACTTGCTACTTGTTCCACCTGTCTGGTTATTCGGAAATCCCCTAGTTTGTATATACCTAACTTATTGATAAAGATATTCTGTGGCTTAATATCTCCATGAACAATATTATACTTCCTACATGTTTCTAAAGACTGACAGATTGACATTCCAAGCCGAATCAAATCTTTGGTCGTAAGGGAATGATTCTCCAAATAGGTCAATAACGGAGTTAACAACTCCAATCGAATATAAATAGTCCAACCAATTCCTTGTTCATTTGCCAAAATCGCATGTTCTTTATATTTAACAACATTGCTTTCCTCATTCAGATATGAAATCATTCCATAGCTATTTACAATCGTTTCGACAATATTGTAAAAAAAGGCTGACATCTCTTCTTCCGACATTCCCTTTTTTTGAAGAGAAACAATCTGCTCATAACTATCCGGAATACGAATTACTTTCAGTGCAGATTCATGACTGTGCCCATTTTCTGACCGCTCTATTCGATAGACATCACTAAGTGAGCCACTTCCTATCATCTCATTTACCTGCCAACACGGCCATATTTTATTTAATTGTTCTTGAATTATTTGTGTTTGCATACTTTCTTACCTGCCTAAAACTTAATTTTATTCACCGGTATTTTCCCTACTTTTTTTCAAACACTACCTAAAGAAACAATTCTGTCATAGTGTTTATTGTTTTTTATTTCTACTCTTCTATTTTAGTCGATTTTTATAAAATCATCAAGGGATTTTATAAAATCACATGCAATTTTTCTAAAAAAATAAAAAGTATCACATATTAAGAAAATTTTTCTAATCATCAGACTACTTTACATACTGTAAAATAGTGTTTAGAATGCAGTAAACAATCTAGCTGCTACACTTACGGAAAATCTTTCAATAAAAAAGAGAGAACTTGAGGATTTATCCATAAAGTTCTCTCTTACGAAAATAAATTTATTTTGAGGATTTCTGCAAAAATTTGCACTCATCCCCATAAGATTACATTCCACTACTGAATCCAGATTCGGATTGATGCCTTCCTGTTACTTCCATCAGTCGCTTTCGCTTTTATTGTAACAGTCTTACCTTTTCCTGTGCTCTTAGTTTTTACTACTCCCTTGTTAGTCACCGTTGCATATTTCGTATTACTGCTTGTCCATTTCAGTTTTTTATTTGCCCCTTTTTTTGCTGTAACCATTGCTATAATCTTAAGATTTTTACCTGCTTTCACCTTTTTAGCAGCTTTTAATTTGATCTTTGTTACCGCATTTTTCATAATTTTAATCTTATACGATGCAACTACACCACTTCCATCAGTTGCTGTTGCCGTAATCGTTACTATCTTTCCAGCTCCGGTTTTTTTAACTTTCACAAGACCTTTATCATCAACCACTGCAAACTTTTCATTACTGCATTTCCAAATAATTTTCTTATTTACAGCATTCTCTGGTATAACAGTTGCTGAGAGCTGAATGGTTTTACCGGCTGCAATCTGCTTTGAAATACCTGTCAACTTGATATTTTGTACTTTAATCTCCTGTCCATCGTATAATCCACCCTCAATCTGTTGATAAGTAACTCCCTGCTGTAAATCAACACTTTGCTGCTGGTTTCCGCCTTGTTGCTGATTGTCGCTCTGTTGCTGACTTCCACTTTGCTGCTGATTATCACTTTGTTGCTGACTTCCGCTTGGCTGTTGGTTGTCACTTTGCTGTTGATTTCCGCTTTGCGACTGATTGTCGCTCTGTTGCCAACTTCCACTTTGCTGCTGATTGTCGCTTTGTTGCTGGCTTCCACTTTGCTGTTGGTTGTCACTTTGCTGCTGGCTTCCACTTTGCTGTTGATTATCACTTTGCTGTTGGTTGCTGCTTTGCTGTTGATTATCTCCCTGCTGTTGGTTGTCGCTTGGCTGCTGATCATCTCCCTGCTGTTGGTTGTCGCTTGGCTGCTGACTTCCGCTTGGCTGTTGATTATCTCCCTGCTGTTGGTTGCCGCTTGGCTGCTGACTTCCGCTTGGCTGTTGATTATCTCCCTGCTGTTGTTGGTTGTCGCTTGGCTGCTGACTTCCGCTTGGCTGCTGGTTATCACTCTGCTGCTGACTTCCGCTTGGCTGCTGGTTATCACTCTGCTGCTGACTTCCATTTTGCTGCTGATCTTCTTGTTTCTGATCATTCTGCTTTTGATCATTCTGTGTTTGATCATCGTCTTGTTTCTCATCATTAGATGGCGTCATGACTTCAACCCATCCGGCAGTAAGTACAATATTTTCTGTAATCACGGTATTAAAATCAAACTTTTCTGTTCCAATTTTCCATCCATCAAAAACGTATCCATCTCTTGTTGGATCTGTCGGTTTTGCTGCAGCCGTTCCAGCCAGAACAGTTTGGACCGGAACTTCGCTCCCTCCATTTGCATCAAAGGTTACAAAATATACAACCTCTTCAACCGGAGCTTCAATCTGCTCAACCTCATAAATTCCTTTTCCTTTGTAAGTTAATTGAACTGCACCGTTACTTTCATCAACTACCAGATTGCCCTTGCGGTTTGCAATTGCAAGATCTTCTACAGTTGCTGTACCGTTAGAGCCATTTCCCCGTAACAATATGCAATCTGTTGCACCATCAACCTGATTTTTTGTAAATGTAACCCCTGAAACTGCATTATAGCCATCAATCAGAAAAGCTTCATACGAACAATCATATAATGTATTATTCTTAATCTCAAATGTTGCTGTCATTGGATTCTTTGTAGCCCAGACCCAGATTGCTCCGACCGGATACTCATAATCCATCTGATAAGATCCACATCTTGCCAGCACATTACCGTTAACTGTTGTTGTTCCATGATATCCATTTGCTATATCATAATCAGAACCAATACAAATTCCTGAACCGTTATTGACAATATCTGCAACATAATTATACTCTACCGTATTATTCTCACCGCCATATGTCGCAATACCATTTGCAAGATTCGGCAACTGAACCGTATTATGCGAAATCGTATTATCTGCACAATCCCCCAGCCACGGCCAGATTGCAATACAATCATCTCCTGTATTTCTTAAATGATTATTCCGCACCGTCGCACCATTGGTCAAAGAACAAAGATTGATTCCATCTGCATATGTGTTACGGATCCGGCAACCCTGAATTACAAGATTGGTTGTATTGGAACTCCACACACCAACCTTCATATGCTCCATCCAAATATTCTGAATCGTGGAA
The DNA here is from genome assembly GCA_905236365.1 of uncultured Lachnospiraceae bacterium. Taxonomy (GTDB): domain Bacteria; phylum Bacillota; class Clostridia; order Lachnospirales; family Lachnospiraceae; genus CAG-590. The sequence goes on along the minus strand of CAJOPP010000343.1, from coordinate 2,423 downwards.
TTATATGCCAAACCGGTCGGTTCAAAACCTGCTAAATCTTCAGCGTCTCTTCTAACCGTAGCCATGCCGGTCATTGCAAAATCATAAAACTTACTAGTTCCTGAAAATTTGAAAGCTGCACCCTCTCCAACCAGATCTGAGTACCACATACCTGCACCACGAAGTGTTATATTATTTACTTCTAATGCTTTTCTTTCTTTAAGATCAAAGGTTCCTGCCGGAATCCATACCTCTTTGCCTGTTTCAGATGCTTTTTGAATACATTTAACAAATGCATTATAGTCATCCTGATTATCGTTAGCAATTGCACCAAACTCAGAATCTGTAACTGACAGACTTCCCTCTGGCTGCGTCAGTGCAGCAGCTGCAACTTCACATTCCACCATGTCAACAATATAGTATTCTGCCGTATTATCTGCATCTTTTTGTAACTTTAATTTCGTTCCTGCCGGTAACGTTTTACCAAATAATACTCTCACTTCATCAAAGAAACGATGTGGTTTACCCTCTGACGGCGTATTGAAATATGGATATTTTCCATACACCCATTCATACTTAGAAGTAAGATTCAATGTCGAGTCTTTCTCTCCATTCACATATACATTTAATCCTGCATTGATTCCAGCACCGTCATTACTATCCGGAATACAATAACGCAGCACCATAGCATTCGCTGCTTCCGTCAATGTAAATTCCACATAATCCGAAGTCGCCGACAGCTTCACAGCTTGTCTGCCGCTTGCTTCCGATTGAATCTGTCCGGAATAAGTCGTATTCTTTGCCAATACCTCTGCATTTGTTTCTGCAGCTTCTGCTTCATAAGCAGTAAACGGCAAAGCTGCTCCTGCACCACCATACTTGATTGCATAGCTATTCACGTCTCCATTCGCAGCATCGCCAAAATCGTCATCATATACTGCGTTCTCAGCAGCCTCTTCTGCTGCTTCTTTCGAGGTAAAAAGTTCACTTGTTGGAATTATATAATTCCCATTCTGAGCATTCAGCCGGATATCCTTTGTCTGATTCACGCCATCATTAAAAATTACAAAAACAGGATTCTCCCGGGTAGCAACCCATGGAATCGTAATTTTCCACCAGTTATTTCCAACTTCTTCAGCTGCTGAAACAGTCTCTTTACCTGGCCATCCGGCACCTAGAGTAACTCCTTCCGCATTCGGATCATCCACCTTACCTGCTTCCTTCGTAAATGTATAACCATTGACTTTCTTCCATCCCCTGCTGTTATAAAAATATGCAACTGACATTTCAGAAGGATCACCCTTACCAACTGCAATCTCTGCTACACTTTTTGAATTGTACAATTCACTTGAACCAGTTACATAGACTATATTTTGATCTGTAATCTGTAATTCTGCACGTTCCTTAATTGTATCTGCACCTGCCGCTGCATTAAAGAAGATGATATTAAACTTTGGATTCGCCGGTACTGCAATCTCATACCAATCGCCCCCAAAATCATTAGAAACAGTTGCTTCTTTTCCCGGCCATTCGCCGAGTAATTGCTTCTCATGTTCATCATAAGCATATGCGTTTACCTTTTCCCAACCAAGATTATTTAAAAAATACACTTTCGTAACTGACAACACATCATCCGAACTGCTTGTATGAGCCATTCCATCCGGTGTTACATAAACATGTGCCGTATCCGGAATTAATAACTCTGCACGTTGCTGATCATTTGATTTGTTATAGAAAATAATATTAAAAGTTGGAGATGCAGGTACATCAACCTTGTACCACTTCTCTCCCACTTCAGGAGCAGCAACCGCCAAAGTATTATTAAATCCACCCAACGCTTCGCCATGGTCGCCAAAATTACCCTCTGCATTATAAACATACGCCCCAACCTGAGGCCAGCCCTCCTGATTATCAAAATAAACAGTCGTTACATTCGAATTTGTTGTACTTCCCGATCCATTCACCTGTCGTTCCGCCTCAGCCGCAGTAGCAAAATTCCGGTCATTCTGATTGATCAGAAAAACCTTATCATCTGATATATAAGTAGTCATTCTAACATTCTCAGAACCACCATCTGATATGATCACATTGAACGGCTTCGGACTTGGCACTTCTACCTTCACCCAATTTGATCCAATCTCTTCAGCTCTTACTGCTGAAGCACCCGGCCAATCACCAAGCAAATTTGTATTTGTTTCGTTCCAGGCATGTACTTTTACATTCTGCCATTGATCAGAATTATAAAAATAAACCGTTGTTGAATCCGTTGCTGCCTCTACAATGTGGATATCCGTAATACATAAAGTAGATATCACCATACAGATTGTTAACAAGTATGCAGCAAATCGTTTCATAAACCTACTTCTTTTCATTAAAATGACCTCCTTTGTTTTAAGACGTTTAACGGTTAACTATTTGTCATATAATATATCACTTTTAAGTAT
>CAJOPP010000342.1 GCA_905236365.1 uncultured Lachnospiraceae bacterium | reverse complement strand
GATATACATTTTCATACGCATCTCGCAGTAAATGCGAAATGCTACCTGAACAGTTACAAATAATTCTTATAATAGTAATAATTTATTAAGATGCATAATTTTTGCGTAGTTTACAGTTGATAAATGCAGTGCTATATTAGGTAAAACTAAATAAAACATATCGATTTAATATGAAAGGAGTGAAAAGCAGTGGCAAAAACAATAAATCTTGACATGACCAGTGTAGACAACAGAGAGATGCGATTGGGATCCATTATTGCATGGGACGGAAGTGCGTCAGAGCTTGTTGAACAGTCCAATTACGAAGCACGAAGTCAGAGAACTGGATATGATGGTCGGAAAGGAACAGGAGGTTGTGCCGGAAAAGGAGAAGGGTGTAAATTATGTGAATTAAATACGCCATTTTCGCAGCAGACTATGTGTACAAATTCCATTGTCCATTGTCAAATTGGAAATCTGACAGATTGTGTTTTGATCGATCATGCTCCGATTGGGTGCTCGTCAAATTCCTATCGTTATGATTTGGGATTTAAGATGGGACTTCTGGCAAGGCATAAGCCACTGCAGAGTGTTACCATAACAAGTACAAATCTGCTGGAAAATGACATGGTGTTTGGTGCTGGTAACAAGCTGGAGCAGACAATTCGGGACGTAAAGGAAAGATATGACCCGAAAGCGATTTTTATCTCAATGGCATGTTCTACCGCAATTATCGGTGAAGATATTGACAGTGTGGCACAGAATATGGAAGAGGAGATTGGAGTTCCGGTCATCCCGTTACACTGTGAAGGGTTTCGAAGCAAACACTGGAGTACTGGATTTGATATCTCCCAACACGGTATTTTGAGACAGATTGTCAATAAAAAACCGAAAAAGCAAAAAGATTTAATCAATATCATTGCACTTTGGGGTACTGATTATTTTACAGATATGCTAAAGCCTCTTGGTTTGAGAGTAAATTATATGGTAGATATGGCGAGCTTTGATGAGCTGAAGCAGGCATCCGAAGCTGTTGCAACGGCCACGTTCTGCCATACACTTTCCCAGTATATGGCAACAGCCCTTGAACAGAATTTCGGTATTCCACAGGTAGAGGCTCCGCAACCATATGGAATTTCTGCAACGGATGAATGGTATCGTGCCATTGCAAAGATTGTTGGAAAAGAAGATATTGTGGAAGAGTTTATTGAATCCGAACATAAGAGAATCGAGCCGGAATTAAAGAGACTACGAAAAAAATTAAAAGGTCTGAAGGGTTGTATTCTGACAGGCTCATCTTATGCACATGCAATGATTTGTGCGTTGAAGGATATAGGAATTGAGGTGGAGGGTTCTGTTGTATTCCACCATGATCCGGTGTATGACGGTGGACTGGAATTTCAGAACACTTTGAAATATATGGTTGATAATTATGGCGATGTAAAACATTTTACGGTTAGTAAAACACAGCCATATCAGCTCTATAATATTTTCAATCGGATTGATGCGGATTTTGTGATCATCCGTCATCAGGGTCTTGCACCGACGGCTGCCAGAATTGGTAAACCGTCACTTGCACTGGGAGATGAGCATTTGCCTTTGGGATATGACGGGTTGATCCGCCTTGGAAATATGATTCTTGCAGTTGTGGCAAGAAAGAAATTCAATCATTTACTTACAAGACATATTGAACTCCCTTATACCGATTGGTGGTTAAGCCAGGAAGATCCGTTCCTTCTTTCTCATCATCCGGAGGTGCTTGATGATGTGTTTGGTGAGAATGCAGAAAATCCAGAGGAGGAAACGACATGAGTAACGGAAAGACAGAAATACAGCAAACCAATTCCATAACACATCCAAGATATGCATGTGCGGTTGGATCAGCCTATACTGCATTGGCGATTCCGGGTGTAGTTCCAATCATGCACTGTAGTCCGGGATGCGTAGATACGCAGTTTTTTATCATGAGTGATGCAAACGGTTATCAGGGATCGATCGGAGCAGGAGGAGGAGCGATTCCCAGTGTAAATTTTACGGAAAATGATGTTATTTTCGGAGGAGACAAAAAACTGGAAACGTTTATAAAGGCTGCGATTAAGATCATGAAAGGAGATTTGTTTGTTGTATTCGCAGGTTGTACGGCGGAGCTTATCGGTGACAATGTCGATGAAGTGGTGAAAAAATTTAAAAAGTACGGGTACAATGTTGTGGTTGCATCGACTCCCGGATTTAAAGGAAACAATTTATTTGGTCATGAAGCAGTTGTGGAAGCGATCATTGATCAGTATGTAGGAGAGTATAAAGGTCCCAAACGGAAGAAACTTATCAATGTATGGTCAGAAGTTCCTTATTATAACAGTAATTGGAGAGGTGATCTGGTTGAACTAAAGCGTATTCTGGAAGGGGCAGGTTTTGATGTAAATATACTGTTTGGTCCGGAAAGTGGCGGGATTGAAGAGTGGAAGAGCATTCCGAAGGCAAATTTTAATTTGGTAATCTCTCCATGGGTAGGTCTTAAGATTGCAAAGCATCTGGAACAGAAATACAATCAACCGTATTTACATATTCCGGTTCCACCGGTCGGTGAGGAGGCAACGACTGAGTTTTTGCGAAAGGTAGTTGATTTTGCAGGGATTGATAAAACAAAGTCAGAGAAGTTCATCGAAAAGGAACAAAAATTTTATTATTATTTTCTGGAAGGCTTTTCGGATTATTTTGCCTCTTATTGGTGGGGGCAGCCTGAAAAATTTGCAGTGGTTGGGGATTCCCTTTACAGCGTTGCATATTCCGGATTTTTAGCAGACCAGATGGGATTGATTCCGGCGAAGGTTATCCTGACGGATAATGCACCGAAAAAATACAGAGAAGGTATAACAGAGTTATTCCACAATCTCTCAGAAGGAATCTCCACGGAACCGTTGTATCTCGAAGATGGCTATGTAATTGAAGATGAAGTAAGAAAAACAGATTTTGGTACGAATGGAACTCCTATTATTTTGGGGACATCATGGGAAAGAGATATTGCAAAAGAAAAAGGAGCTTCCCTGATCGAGGTAGGACCGCCTACCAGTGAAGAAGTGATTCTAACAAGAAGCTTTTTGGGATACCGCGGTGGATTATCTCTGATTGAAAAGATCTATTCATCGACAGCAGGAATAAAATAATTAGAAAAGGAGCAGATAGATATGGTAAGGAAATATGGAAAATTATTGATTCTCATTTTAACATTAACATTTGGTGCAACTGTTTTTACCGGTTGTGGCGGAAATGAAACGGATTCTACCTCGGATGACGGAAATAATAAAGTTACAGAGGAAGCTGACAATGCGGTTGAGGAGGTATCGGATTCCGAAGAGGTGGCAGAAGAACCGGAGGAAAAAAATGATCAGGAGTTGGAAGATTTTGGTATTGGATATCTTCCGGCAAATGCACACCTTCTGTTTTTTGTAGCAAAAGAAGAGGGCTTTTTTGAAGAGGAAGGTTTGAATGCTACATTATATAAGTTCAGTAATGCATCGGAGCTTTTAAGTGGTTTGGAAACCGGGAAGTTAAATGCAGCTGCAATTGGTAGTCCGGAAACAACAAATTATATTGCTCAGGATCATGGAATATCTGTAATTGGTGGAATTATGTCAAAGGGGCATGCGCTTTTAGTGAAGAAATCTTCTTTGGAAGGTGTGGATGAAAGTGATTACGGTGATCTGACAAAGTTGAAAGGTCTGCGAATTGCCGTGGTTCCAAACGGAACAGAAGATATTATTTGGAGAACAGGTTTTAAAGATGCGGGTGTAAATGTAGGAGAGGATATAGAGTTTGTTGATGTTGACAGTGGTACATCAGCATACACTGCATTACAGAATGATGATATTGACGGTGCAATGTTATTCACACCATATCATGCTCTGGCTGAGCAGGACGGACTGATCACATATAATTATTCAACAGATATCGCCGGGTTTGAGGCACATCCTTGCTGCCGGGATGTTGCAATAACAGAAGAGGTGGAAGCACATCCGGATTTATATAAAAAATATTTAAAGGCATTGATTAAAGCATATAAGTTCTATGTAGAAAATGAAGATGAAACAGTTCAGGATATTCAGAAATATGTTGATGTTGATACAGATTTACTTAAGGCAGAAACTTATGCAGAGTTTGTTGGAATCCATCCGGATCCGGACCTGAATGCATTTGTAACATGGACGGATGCAATGGCAGAACTTGGTTATTTTGATAAATTCGATGTTACAAAGAATGTAAATACAGAAATTTATAAGAGTGCTTTGGATGAAGTTGTAAATGAGAATCCGGATGATTCAATCTATCAGGAGATGGAGGAACATTATAAGACTTACGATCAGTAAAGTTGTCGGCAAAGCTGATTCGAATCCGGCACACAAGACTCGCAAGCGGGTCTTGACTTGAAGAAGTAATTGCATAAGAGATTATAAAGAAGAAAAAATGGAAATCCTCATGTAATAAATAAAACTTATGAAATGTTATCGTTTTTATATATTATACAAGTAAGTACTTACAGTGTTATAGTAAACAAAGCTTTAAAAGCATATAAAATATATTTAAATAGTATGAAAATACAAAATAGGAGGATGATGACAAAGAAAATGAAGGGGATAAGTTTAAATTTATACATAGGGGAGAGTAAATAATAATGGGTGCCAAAACAATAAATCTAGATATGACCGAATGCAATAACCGGGAGATGCGTATCGGAACGATTATTTCCTGGGATGGAAGTGCCAGTGAACTGGTTGAGGCTTCGGAGTATGAGTCCAGAAGCCAGGGAACAAGAAAAAAAGGATGTCCGGGAGGCGGAGGAAAGGCTTGTCAGTTATGTGAGTTGAAAATGCCTTTTTCCCAGCAGACCATGTGTGCGAATGCAATCGTGAACTGTCAGGCAGGTAATCTGTTGGATTGTGTTCTGATTGAACATTCGCCAATCGGATGTTCTGCAAATCATCCAAGACATAATCTCGCATTGAGAAATGGTTTGGCACGAAGAGGAAAGCCAAAGGAGAACATCAGGGTATTTTCTACCAATCTTTTTGAAAATGACATGGTGTTTGGTGCCAGTGGAAAACTACGACAGACCATCCGGGATGCATATGAGAGATTTCATCCAAAAGCAATCTTTATATCCATGTCATGTTCCACCGCAATTATCGGTGAGGATATTGACAGTGTTGCTGAGGAGATGCAGGAGGAAATTGGAATTGAAGTGATTCCGCTGCACTGTGAAGGATTCCGTTCTAAGCACTGGGCTACAGGATTCGATGTAGCACAGCATGGAGTGCTTCGTCAGATTGTTAACAAAAATCCAAAGAAGCAAAAGGATCTGATCAATATCATTGCTCTTTGGGGAACTGATTATTTTACAGAGATGTTAAAGCCTTTGGGGCTTCGGGTCAATTATCTGCTGACTCTGGCAAATTATGAGGAACTGGCACAGGCAAGTGAAGCAGTAGCAACGACTACATTCTGTAATTCTCTTGGTAACTATATGGCAACTGCATTGGAGGAACATTTCGGTGTACCGCAGATTGATGCACCTCAACCTTATGGAATCAAGGCGACAGACGAATGGCTGCGTGCAATCGCAAAGGTAGCAGGAAAGTCAGATATCATTGAAGATTATATTCAGAGTGAGCATGAGCGTGTTATGCCGAAGATCAATGAACTTCGAGAAAAACTAAATGGGGTCAAAGGTTTTGTGATGACAGGGTCTGCTTATTCGCATGGACTTATTTCTGTACTCCGTGAACTTGGAATTGAGGTACAGGGTTCTATCGTATTCCATCATGATCCGGTATATGACAGTGGTAACGAAAAACAGAACAGTCTGAAATTTCTGGTGGATGAATATGGTGATATTCCGCATTTTACAGTAAGTAAGACACAGCCATTTCAATTATATGGAATCTTAAACCGTGTTGAGACAGATTTTGTAATCATCCGTCACAATGGTCTTGCACCAGTGGCTGCGAAACTGGGAATTCCGGCTCTTCCGATGGGAGATGAACATTTTCCGGTAGGATATGATGGCATTATCCGGGTAGGAGAAATTCTGATTGACATCATTGCCAGAAAGAAATTTAATCAGGTTTTGAAACGCCATACGGATTTAGGCTATACAGATTGGTGGCTGAGTCAGGAAGATCCATTTATTCTGGCACATCATCCAGAGGTGCTGGATCAGCCAATTTATGAAATGAACGGAGGCAGATACGATGGCGAAGAAGAATGATTCCAAAGAAGTGAAGAAAAAAAGCAACAGTATTGTGCATCCGCATTATGCATGTGCAATAGCAGCGGCATATACAGTAGCAGCTATTCCGGGGGCAGTTCCAATCACGAACTGTGGTCCTGGATGTTCAGATAAACAATATTTTACGATGTCATTTGATAATGGATTTCAAGGGTCAGCCTCTAATGCCGGTGGTGACATACCATGTGTGAATTTGGGAGAAAATGATATTGTATTCGGTGGTGCAAGTAAATTAGACGGATTGATCAAGTCTGCATTAAAGATTATGAAGGGTGATCTGTTCGTAGTTCTTACAGGATGTGCCGGAGAATTAATCGGAGATGATGTGGACTCTGTTGTTAAAAAATACAGAAATATGGGATACAATATTGTTTCCGCAGATGTTGCTGGATTTAAAGGAAATAATCTGTATGGTCATGAAGTAGTGGTAAAGGCCATTATTGATCAGTTTGTAGGGGAATATAAGGGCAAAAAGAGGAAAAAATTAATTAACTTATGGTTTGAAACACCTTATTTTAATACAAATTGGCGTGGAGATTATACGGAAATGAAACGCATTCTGGAAGGTGCTGGATTTGAGGTAAATGTATTGTTCGGACCACAGAGTGAAGGGGTTAAGGAGTGGAAGAATATACCGAAGGCCGCCTTTAATTTAGTGGTTTCACCATGGCTTGGTCTCAGTACAGCAGAATATTTGCAGGAAAAATACAATCAGCCGTATCTTCATATTCCTGTCATACCGGTTGGTGAGGAAGCGACAACTGCATTTATACGTCAGGTAGTTGAATTTGCCGGAATTGACAATACAAAGTCGGAAGCGTTTATCGCAAAGGAAGCGAAAGAATATTATTATTATTTAGAGCATTTTTCAGAGTATATCGGAGAGTTCTGGTTTGGTCTTCCGTCCAAATTTGCTACAGTTGGTGACAGTGCCTATAATATTGCGCTGACCAGATTTTTGGCAGATCAGATGGGATTAGTTCCGGTTAAGCAGATCATCACCGACAGACCACCGGAGAAATACCGCGAGGCGATTGCCGATTTATATCATGAATTATCAGAAGGGGTATCTGTTGAGGTAGAGTTTGAAGAGGACGGCTATCTTGTAGAACAGTCTTTGCGTAAGGTTGATTTTGGATCCGGTAAACCGTTGATTCTTGGCTCTTCATGGGAACTGGATGTTGCAGCTGAGAAAAAAGCGATATTGATTGAGATTGGTACACCAGCAACAGAGGAAGTGGTATTGAATCGCAGCTTTATTGGTTATAAGGGTGCATTTACCTTACTGGAAAAGATTTATACAAAGGTAGTTGGTGGATGATGATAGAGAGGAGTAAATTTTATGTTCAATAAGAAGTACAGAAAATCGTTGGCACTTATTTTGACATTAGCGTTATCAACAACGATTTTTACCGGTTGTGGCGGAACAGAAACTGCCGGCAATAATACCAATGTAGAGAAGCAAGCGGAAGAAACGCAAGATACAGAGAATACAGCAGATCAGGCAGAAGAGACTAATGAGGAAGATGTAAAAGAAGATCAGGAATTAGTAGATTTTAATGTAGGTCATCTTTCATCCAATGCCCATCTTCTGTTCTTTGTGGCAAAAGAAGAAGGATATTTTGAAGAGGAAGGATTGAATGTTACCTTATATAAATTCAGCAACGCAGCAGAACTTTTAAGTGGTGTAGAGTCCGGTAAGCTGAATGCAGCAGCGGTTGGTAGTCCGCAGACCACGAACTATATTGCACAGGGACATGAAATTTCCGTAATTGGTGGAATAATGTCAAAAGGTCATGCACTTTTGGTAAAAAAAGAAGCCTTGGAAGGTGTGGACGAAAAGGATTATGGTGACCTGACAAAATTAAAAGGTCTTCGAATTGCACAGGTGCCAGATGCGACAGAAGATATCATTTGGACAACTGGTCTGAAAGAGGCAGGTCTTACAGTTGGTGAGGATTTGGAATTTGTAGATGTTGACAGTGGTACAGCAGCTTATACTGCTTTGCAGAATGATGATATTGATGGTGCACTGTTATTTACACCGTATCATGCCTTGGCAGAACAGGATGGTTATGTGACATTTGATTATTCAAATGAGATAGCAGGTTTTGAAAATCATCCATGTTGCCGGAATGTCGCTTTGACAGAAGAGGTGAAAGCAAACCCGGATTTGTATAAGAAATATTTGAAGGCATTGATTAAAGCATATAAGTTTTACAAAGAGAATGAAGATGGAACCATTGAGGATATCAAAAAATATGTGGATGTAGATTCTGAAATCATCCGGGCAGAAACCTATGCAGAATTTGTAGGAATCAATCCGGATCCGGATCAGAATGCATTTGTATCATGGACAGATGCAATGTCTGAGCTTGGCTATTTCGATAAATTTGACGTAACAGAGAATGTGATCACAGATGTTTATAAGAGTGCATTGGATGAAATTGTGGAAGAGTATCCGGATGACGCAGCGTATCAGGAACTGGTAGAGCATTACAGTACATACGATGAATAATTGTAACTGTTCAGGTAGCATCTCGCATTTGTTGCGAGATGCGTACGAAAACGTATATTTTGCGATGAGACGGGCATATTGGAATGTGCGTTAGCACCATGCCTGCTGCGTATTTATGAGGCATAGCTGAATAGATACGAATAATTCATAGTTCAGAAATGTTCAGAATCCTGATTGATTTTTTACTCTTGAGTTAAGCTTCGATAGGATTGAGTTTAGACGATGGCTGCTTGATATCAAAAATGCAGAAAGGATGGAGAGGAGGATTCATGTGTTGAATAGAACAATGACAGCGTGTTATGGAATACGATTGGTATTTGTTTTGATGTTGCTTGGTGTCGTCATAGTGTTCACTGGGTGTGGCAGAGAAGACGTAGCATCAAAAGTGTCGGCAGAAGTCGTAATTGAAGCACCATCTGATAAGACACAGGAAGAGACGCCCGAGAATTTACCGGAAGTGACACAGAAAGAGACGTCTGAAAAGCCACCGGAAGTGACACAGGAAAAGACGTCTGAAGAGCTACCGGAAGTGACGCAGGAAAAGACGTCTGAAAAGCTACAGGAAGAGACGTCCGAAAAGTCATCGGAAGTGATGCAGGAATCAGATTTTCAAGTGACATCGGAAGAATCAGATCCATCAATTTCTTCTAAGAGTTCAGAAGATCATAAAAAGGTAATCGTTAATTTGCCGATATCCGGTTGTTGTGATTGACAGGAGGTTTGAATATGGAAAATAAAATTGAGATTAAAAATATCACAAAAGAATTTGAAGAAAAAAAAGACAGTTTTCGTGCATTAAATAATGTATCACTTAATATCAAAAAAGGTGAATTTATCAGCATTCTTGGACCAAGTGGATGTGGAAAAAGTACTTTGCTGAGTATTGTGGAGGGATTGAGTGAACCGACACAGGGTGAGGTTCTGATTGATGGAAAAGTGGTTCATGGTCCGGGATTGGATCGGGCAGTGGTATTTCAGAACTATTCTTTATTTCCATGGATGAAAGCGAAGCGAAATATTGCTTACGGAATCGAACAGGTTGACAAACAACTTTCCAGAAAAGAACGGAATCAGAAAGCAGAGGATTATTTGGAAAAAGTAAAATTGTCAGATTATGGAAACAAATATCCCCTGCAGTTATCCGGTGGACAGCAGCAGAGAGTAGCGATTGCACGTGCACTTGCCATGAACACCGAAATCCTGTTGATGGATGAGCCGTTTGGTGCATTGGATCCTCGTACCAGACATTCTTTGCAAAAGCTTTTGTTAAAGTTATGGAAGAGTGATTTTTCGGGAAAGAAGACAGTTTTATTTGTTACCCATGATATTGATGAAGCGATTTATCTCTCAGACCGGATTGTGCTGATGAAACCGAATCCGGGTGAAATTTATGAGATTTTGGATGTGCCGTTTGCCAGACCTCGCAAACGAGACAAGATTTTGTTAACAGATGAGTACAGAAGTCTGAAATATAAGCTGACCTCTCTATTCCGTGAGATTGAGGATGAAACGGATAAGGGAGTTGAGAAGTATACGGGAAAGGAAGCGGTTTGATGGAATTAAAAAAGAGATTAATTCATGTGGAACACTTATTTTTTATCGCCTATCTTCTGATACAGCTTCTTCCGAATCGGATAGAGGGGGATGTATATACAGGGTATCTGTTTCTGATGGCATTTGTGATAGAAGGAGTTTTTTTGATCTATTCCATTGCTGAAAAAAAGAAAGAGAAAGTCAATGAGGTGGGCAAGTTATTTACTGTTATATTTTTTGTTCTGATTGTATATGAGTTGCTTAGCCAGAAGTCAGAAGTACTTAGTCATAAGCTTTTTCCGGCAGAGGGAATTATTATCAATCAATTGAAAGAGGATTTCTTGAAATTGCTGTCTGCTTGTGGCAATACTTTGAAAACAGTAGCGCAAGGATATTTAATTGCTCTTTTACTGGCAATTCCTCTGGGGTTGTTTCTTGGATGGCAGAAGAGTATACAGCCGACGGCAAGCTCAGTGGTTCGGTTTTTGAGTTCCATTCCCCCGATTGTATTTATTCCATATGCAATTGCAATTCTTCCGACATTCCGATCAGCATCTGTTTTTGTCATCTTTGTTGCAGCTTTCTGGCCGATTTTAAGCGGGACAATGAGTGGAGTGGCGAACATCGAAAAGGGAGTATTGGATTCTGCGAAGTCTTTAAATGTAAAACCGTTTTCCCAGTTGATTCACATCATTTTTCCAGCAGCGTTGCCACATATTATAGACGGAATGAATCAGGGAATGGGATTATCCTTTATTCTGTTGACGTCTGCAGAAATGATCGGTGCAGATGCAGAACATCCGGGACTGGGATATTATATTAACGAGTATTCGAATTTTGGTGATTTCAAGCGGGTGATTCTTGGCATTGTCTATATCGGTGTGGTGATCAGCGTAATTTATATATTGATTCAGCGGTTGGAAAAATATCTGCTTCGATGGAAGAGAGCATAGGAATCGGATTGGAAGAGATTCTTATGGAATATGGTTTTTGATCGCTTGAAAGATGATTATAGATTTTAATAAAGTGTTTTGACTATAGCAGCAAGCAGTTTTCTGAATGCAATTAGCATGTCAGGAAGCTGTTTTTTTATATGACGTTGCGTTAATATGCACGTTATAAGTAAAAATTATTAGTTATTATAATATTTGCGTATTATACAATGACCATTTGTAATGTTATATTAGGAAAAGTTATTAAAACATATAAAACATACTAAGATACTATAGTAAATAATGCGAAAGGAGACGTGTTACATTTGAATAAGATTGAAGTAAATAATTTAACTATGAGGTATACGGAAAAAAACAATCAGTTTACAGCATTGGAAGATGTTTCTTTTTCGGTGGAAAACGGTGAATTTGTCAGCATTATTGGTTCCAGTGGGTGTGGAAAAAGTACACTTTTAAGTGTACTTGAAGGAATTAATCCTCCATCGGAAGGAAGCGTGAAGATTGATGGTAAGGAGATAGAAGGAACAGGAACTGACCGGGGGGTTGTGTTTCAACACTATTCTCTTTTTCCATGGTTGACTGCGAGAAAGAATGTCGAATTTGGCATCAAGCAGGCAAGAAAGAATTTGTCCAAGACAGAGCGGGTGAGAATTGCAGACAGTTTTCTGGATAAAGTGGGACTTAAGGAGTTTAAGAACAAATATCCATCTCAACTTTCCGGCGGTATGCAGCAGAGAGTCGCAATTGCAAGAGCATTGGCAATGGATACGGAGATTTTGCTGATGGATGAACCGTTTGGTGCAATTGATGCAAAGAACCGTACGATTTTACAGGATCTTCTCCTGAAGCTTTGGGAAGGAAACGGGACACAGGAGAAGAAAACAGTTGTTTTTGTGACACATGATATTGATGAGGCTATCCTGCTATCAGATCGTATTGTTATGTTATCGGCAAATCCGGGTAAAGTCTATAAGGAAATCAAAGTCCCATTTAACAGACCGAGAAATCGATTGGAATTGGTGCAGACGCAGGAATATGGTTCAATCAGAAACAAACTGGTGTCATTATTCTATAGTGATGTGGCTGAGAAGATTGGTGGTCCGGAAGTGGTGATATGATTGAAGCAATTGGTCTTTTGACCTTTAGAATTTGATTTCCTGGGATTTTAGAATGATAAGTAGAGAGGAGTAGAAATTATGAGAATGAAAAAATTGATTGCTGCCGCAACTGTCGTTACAGTTTTGGTTGGAAGTTTAACAGGCTGCGGAGGACAAAATCAGGGAACAGAACAGACGGAAACAAATACAAAAGCAGAAAGTACACTTACTAAGCTGAATGTCGGTTATCTTCCTTCTCCAGGGCATTTGCTTTACTTTATAGCACAGGAAGAAGGATACTTTAATGATGAAGGACTGGATATCAATCTGGTCATGTTTGGTGAAAATAACAGTGAACTGGCATCTCTCGAATCAGGTAAAATTGATGTGGGTGCATTCGGTTCCAGTGAACTTGTCACTTATCTTGCTGATGGACATGAACTGTCTGTTTTTGCAGGTGCAATGAAGGCAGGACATGGAATCATTGTGAAAGACAGTCTTGTGGAAGGAATTCCAAAAGAAGATTGGACGCTGGATCTGCTTGCCGGAAAAACAATCGGTGTTGAGGGTGTTGATTCGGGACATATCGTGTATCGTGATGCATTGAAGAAACTGGGTTATGGTGATGATGATGTTACGTTTTTAGTATTTGCAGATGGTGCAGATGCATACGCTTCTTTAAAGAATGATGATATTGATGCAGCGATTCTTTATGCACCGTACAGAATACTGGCAGAGGATGAAGGGTATACCATTTTTTCAAACAGTGGTGATGTGGATGGCTTTCATGAGCATGTATGTTGTCGTCAGGCAGCTCTGACTTCAGAAATAGAAAAAAATCCGGATACCTATAAAGCCTTTTTACGTGCACTTATAAAAGCCTATAAATTCTATAAAGAAGATCATGAAAAATCAATTGACGATATTGCAGTTTATGTAGATGTTGATAAAGAATTGTTAAAAGCAGATACATATGACTATGATGAGGAGATCGCGAATCCGGATCCGGATATTGCAAATATGACCAGTTTTTATGAAGCACTCGTAGATCTGGATTTTGTGAAACAGTTTGATATTGAAAAATCACTGACATCAGATTTGTATGAACAGGCATTAAATGAAATAATAGAAGAGAATCCGGATGATGAGGTATATAAGAATTTAGCAGAATACCACAATCACAGCTGATTGGTGGAATAGGAGGAATCAGAATGCGGTATAAGCGTCTTTTTAATTTGGCAAATCTGTTTTATTTGCTTTTTCTTCTTGTTCAGCTTCTTCCTGATACTACGAAAAAAACGGGAGAAGGATTGTTTGCAATATATGCGGTAACAGCAGCAGAGATTATATTACTTGTATTAACATTTACAATGAAAAAAACGGAACGTTTTACCACGATTCAGGATGTATATTCCATAGTGTTTGGCTTTATGGTGTTGTGGACGATATTGACAGCAAAGCTCAATGTGATTCCGGAAGATATTTTTAAGGCACCGGGAGTGGTGATAAAGCAATTTATTGAGGATTTTCCGAGACTGTTGACAGACTTAGGCAGTTCGATTTCCATTGTTTTTATGGGATACATTTTGGCACTGGTTACGGCGATTCCAATCGGACTTCTTTTGGCTTGGAATGTCCGATTGGGAAAAGCGTTTTCACACGTTGCCAATTTTCTGGGTTCGATTCCTCCGGTTGTGTTCATTCCATATACATTGGCACTGCTGCCTACCTTTAAGAGTTGTTCGGTTTTTGTTATATTTATAACTGCTTTCTGGCCGATTCTTTCGGGCACAATGAGCGGTGTTCTGAATGTGGAAGAGAAAATTGTAAATTCTGCAAGGGTCTTAAACTTAAGTCCCATCAGTATTTTATTTCAGGTGATGCTGCCGGCATCACTGCCACAGATTTTTGACAGCTGCAATATTGCTTTGTCATTGTCTTTTATCCTGCTTACATCTGCTGAGATGATTGGCGGAGGAAGCGGAATTGGATTTTATATTCAATACTATGCGAACTTTGGGAATTTTACAAGGATTATGGTTGGCATTATCTTTCTTGGCATTGTGGTAACTGTCGTTACGGCAATCTTGCAAAAGATAGAAAAAAAATTACTAGTATGGAAAAAATAGGAAAGGAGTTTAAGTCATGGTAAAAGATATTAACTTGAACTTAGAAACAGTTGAAAATCGGGAAATGCGACTTGGTTCCATTATTTCATGGGATGGAAAAGCATCTGAACTGGTTGAATTGTCAAAATATGAGGAAAGAAGTTTAAAACAGCGTGGATGTGGTAAAAACGGTGGTGGATGCCGCCTATGTGAACTGGAGATGCCTTTTAATCAGCAGAGTATGTGTGCAAACTCCATTGCATCTTGTCAGGCAGGAAATCTGCGGGATTGTGTACTGATTCAGCATTCTCCTGTGGGTTGTACCGCGAGAAATCCGGAATTCAACCTTGCATTCCGAAACGGTCTTGAACGTCGTGATATTAAGCCGAGAAATATCAATATTGTTACAACGAACTTGTTGGAAAATGACATGGTATTTGGGGCAAGTGCAAAGTTGAGAAAGGCAGCATTGGAAGCATATGAACGGTATAAGCCGAAGGCAATTTTTCTTTCAATGTCCTGCTCTACGGCAATTATTGGTGAAGATATCGTAAGTGTTGCGTCGGATTTGGAAGATGAGATCGGGATACCGGTTGTACCGTTGCAATGCGAGGGATTTCGTTCGAAACATTGGAGTACCGGCTTCGACGTGGCACAACATGGAGTGGTGAAACATATTACCAATAAAAATCCAAAGAAACAGAAAGATTTGATCAATATCATTGCCCTTTGGGGAACCGATTACTTTACGGATATGTTAAAGCCGTTAGGTCTTAGGGTCAATTATATCATGGATATAGCAAGCTTTGATGAACTCGCACAGACATCAGAAGCGGTTGCAACCACAACGTTCTGTCATACGCTGGGCTCCTATATGGCAACAGCTCTTGAGCAGGGATTTGGTGTTCCTCAAATTGATGCTCCACAGCCTTATGGAATTGCGGGAACCGATGCGTGGCTTCGTGCAATTGCAAAAGTTGTTGGAAAAGAGAAAGAGGTAGAAGAATATATTCAGTCCGAACATGAACGTGTGCTTCCAAAGATTGAAGAACTGAAAGAAAAGCTGAAAGGTGTCAGCGGATTTGTTTTGACAGGTTCTTCTTATGCACATGGTTTGATATCCGTTCTGCGGGAGTTGGGAATTACCGTAAATGGCTCCGTGGTATTTCATCATGACCCGGTATATGATGGCGGATATGCCGGACAGAATAGCTTGAAAACGTTGGTAGATACTTATGGAGATATTCCGAATTTTACCGTCAGCAAGACACAACCGTTCCAGTTACCGGCTCTTTTGGAACGAGTAGATGCGGATTTTATTATTGTACGTCATAACGGACTTGCACCAAATGCTGCGAGAATGGGTATTCCTTCTTTTGCAATGGGAGACGAGCATTTCCCTGTTGGATACGATGGAATTATCCGAACCGGAAATGCAATTATAGAAATACTTGCAAGAAAGAAATTCAATGCGGTTTTGAAGCGGCATGTATCGCTTCCATATTCAAAGTGGTGGCTGAATCAGAAGGATCCGTTTATATTGGCAAAAAATCCGGAAATATTAGATGAGAGAGGAGAGACAGGAGATGCCGAGTAAAAATAAATCAATTACACATCCACATTACGCCTGTGCTTTGGGAGCAGCGTATACAGTTTCTGCTATACCGGGAGGTGTTCCTGTTATTAACTGCGGGCCGGGGTGTGTTGACCAGCAATATTTTACAATGTCTTTTTGTAATGGATATCAGGGTTCCGGCGGTGTTGGCGGCGGAGATATTCCGGGAACCAACTCCGGTGAGAATGAGATTATATTTGGTGGAGCTAAGAAGCTTGATAATGTTATAAAATCAGCATTAAAGATTATGGATGGAGATTTGTTTGTTGTGCTATCTGGATGTTCTCCTGAACTGGTGGGAGATGATGTTCCATCGGTTGTCAAAAAATATCGTGAGCAGGGATATCCGATTGTGCATGCAGAGGTACCGGGATTTAAGGGCAACAATCTTTATGGTCATGAAGTTGTCATAAAAGCGATTATTGATCAGTTTGTAGGGGAAAGTAAAGCAAGAAAGAG
>CAJOPP010000341.1 GCA_905236365.1 uncultured Lachnospiraceae bacterium | reverse complement strand
TGAGTTTAGTACCGTTGCGTTTAAAGTTAAGCGAAAGCGTGCCCGAAATGGAAAACATATAACATATCCGGCAACGTCCGGCTTAAGGAAATGACATTGAGTCTGAACAGTTACAAAATACTTATGCATAAATATTCCTCAAAAAATATATCGGTACAAATGTACCGATATATTAGAGTTCTTTTTTATTTTTTCTTAAATCAAGCTGCTTTTACTGAAACAACTTCTTCAAATTCTCCTGTACCGCATCCGAAGCTGCTTCCTTATTTGCTTCCTTAATCTGTATATATACCTCTTCCCGGTATACCGGTATGGATTTCGGTGCCGTAATACCGATCTTGATCTGGTCGCCTTTGATTTCAAGAATCGTAACCTTTACGTCATTGCCAATCATTATGGATTCATTCACTTTTCTGGATAAGGCCAACATATTTTATTCACCCGCCTTTTCTTTCATTTTTTGTACTGCATCATATACGTTGTATTTTACTAAATAGTCTTCATTCTCAACTATGAGCTGAACCCCCCGCTTAGTCGCTGCATTGATAATGAACGGTGCTTTCATATTCGCTGTCACCTTGGTCATATCGGACGGCACTGTCATTGCAAGCAGAAACAGCAGATCCTCATCTGCCGGATTCCCAAGTGGTTCCAGAAGCTCATCCTCGATCATAGGTGCATACTCCTTCACGATTGCCAGCGGATCAACCACCGGAAGGGCCAATGCCGGCTCATCCAATGATTGTAACCAGTTGATCCTCGTCTCATTTTCATCATCCACATCAAAAATAATGGCATACCTTGTAAAGTCTTCAAATCCTATGATTCCTTTCGGAAATTCCAGTACTTTGTCATCTGCCAATTCAACTTCCCCAAAAAATTTTGTTTTAACTATCATATGCCTTCTCCTTTCACGAGGTAATCTCAAGGGATGCTTCTCCTGTCATCAAACTTGTTAACCTCTACTCTCAAGTTATCTATTGTGTACGCTCTTTTGCAAATCTGCAACAATCTAAAATACAGTCCATCAAACTGTTGCCGACTTCCCGTTTACCAGTGAACATCCATAATTGATAACATTATGTTCCCTAAATAGTGATACTTATATAGTATACCATACTCTACAGCATCCCGTAAACAAGAAATAAACAATAATCATTTGTGAACTGTATTTTTTTACTAATTATTCCATATTTTTCACAGTAATTACAGAAATTCCGGATCCTACAGATAATCCAGCAATGTCTTCTTAATCACACTGGCCGTCGTAGAAAGTGCTGACTCATATACCAGCTCTGCCTGATACATTTCAATTGCGGCCTCTTCCGTCTCCACATCCTCATTCGTCGACTTCAATTCTTTGAAATTCGCCAACTGCTCCGTCACACGGACCTCAATCAGCTGCAGCTTTGAATAGGTTGTACCGACTCTCGCCTGTATTGCACTGACATCCTCCATAAAATTCTGGAAATTCGTCATATTATTGCCAAACAGCTTCTGCATATTCTCACGCTTCAAAGCCAGTTCGATGTCCGCATCTTCTATCATCTTGTTGATCTGGTCTCTCGCTCTCTGGCTATCCTTATGCTGTGGATCATCTAACAGTGTATTCAGTTTTGCGATTGCATTCTCAATATCCACAACATCCTGCACTGCACTGGACAGATCATCAATCTTGTTACCCATATCATGGGTAATCAGTTCTCTTCCCTCTGCATTTACCGCAATATATTGATTGAAATTCACCTCATACTGAATCTTCTGTCCCTCTTCACTGACCGTAAATGGTGTATCTTCAATCGTACCATCCGTTAATTCTTTATGTTGCGTACAGTTAAAATACATCTCCGGTCTCAGATCTCCAACAGCAAACTTAGACTTGCTGTAATCAACCGTAAGATTGGCAGCCTCTTTGATGGAATTGTAAATCGCTTTTCCAAAAATCAGCTCTCCTGTTTCCGGAATAAAGTTTACCCGATTGTCTCCCACCTTATAATAATCCTCAGATCGATTGGAAGGGATCATATCTACAGCGATAAAACTCTCCGTTCCATCCTGTGCCGTAATCTTCAATGTAAGATTATCTGCATCCACATTGTCGTATGCAAGTCGTAACTGATAAACTCCCGCCTGTTCCGGTGACTCATATGTCTTTACCCCGGAAAGGATATCTTCCAGGTTCTCCGGTCTGACTTCATTCAAAACGACATTCTTTGCCGTAAGTGCTGACGGCGAAATATCCTGTGTAATATCATAGGATAACCCCTTCTTTGCCTCATTGTTCTGGAAGATCAGATTGGTCTCTGTCTTATAGCCCGAAAACAGGTATCTGCCGGCATAAGTTGTGCCACCTTCCTGATAAATAGCATCCTTCAATGCCTGTAATTCATTGATAATCGTAACCCGGTCCTTCGTCTGGAAGGTATCCGTTGCACCTTCTTCACAATAGTAGTATACATCCTGCAAACGATCATATACATTCTGAATTGAGGTCTGTGATGTGTCCAGCCAGGACAGTGCATCCTTGATATTCTTATTCTTATATTGGTCAAGCTGGTCAACTGTCGTTCGCAGCTTCAATGCACGAATTGCAACAACCGGATCCTCAGATGGTGCAGATATTTTCTTTCCTGTTGTGACCTGTTGGTTCAGATTACTTACTCTTGTCATGGACTTCTGCATATTCCGCAAAGAACCGCTTGTCACCATTTGATTCGTTACTCTCATTCTCTCTCTCCTATCCGGTTATTCCCTTAACCTCACTTACTCGCTGCTGCTTCCTTGCGGCAACTTCTTTTATCGTTTTCGCTCGAACTCCTATGGTTGATCAGAATGTCAAATCGGTGCTGCACATAGTATCTTTGTCAATCCTGCACAGCTCCTACACTTTTTATATCGGCTCATCAACCGGTCTGATTAATAAGCTTATCGTACACCTGATTCAGAATAGAAATCACTTTACTTGCCAGATTATATCCATTCTGATAGATCACCAGATTTGCTGCCTCTTCATTGGTATCCACAGAAGATACAGATAGTCTCTGATTATTGATCGTATTCGATACTTCATCCATATTATTGGCAAAAGAATCGTATTTTGCAGTATCAACTGCCAAAGAAGTGGTAAT
>CAJOPP010000340.1 GCA_905236365.1 uncultured Lachnospiraceae bacterium | reverse complement strand
GACTTGTGGGCACTACGATTGATGAGTCCATAGTTATTAACCCCGGTCGTTGTCTCATCCCCATTGGAGTGTTTATACGGCATCCTTTTCTCTATAATACCTTGTACGCATTATTGTATGCCATATTTATGGGAATTATTGCTGTTATGATGTATGGTATTTCACTATATGTGAAAAAAAATATCTATTTGTTTTTTCCGGTATATATTTTTTATTTTGGGATTAATCGAATTGGAGAGATTGTGGGTTTGTTTGTAGATTCCAATATTGAGTATGACTTTTTTATGTATTTCAAGGTCACATGGAATATGGATTTATCCTATATATACATTAGTTTGGTCACCATCGGCATGTTGATTGTATCGTTTATATTGATTTGGCGAAAAATTGTATCGGATCAGGGGGTATCATGATGAGAAGAACAGCCAAAAGATTGTGGGTTCAGGCTGGGATTATCCTGTTTATTGTCTGCTTTTTTCAGTGTGAGGATTGGATTGATATCATAATGGGGAGAGATTCCTTTTTGATAACGGACATGGCATTTGTATTTCCGTATCTTGTATTTCATCGTTTGGATAGCACAGAGCCGGACATTACAATTCTGGTCAATGCAACCATATCGATTATCATGTTCAATATATTATATGGCAGTTATCTGTATGATGAATTGCATGGAACCGGAATTTATTATTTTATACGGTATCGAAACAGAATGAAATGGTATATTCAAAAAATAATGGCATTATTGCGAAATGCTTTTGTTTTTCATATGGTCTACTTGGGAATCCAATATATCTTTTCACTGAATTTGACCCATGAAACGATGAGTTTTCACAATTTCGAGATGTTGATTAGTTATACAGCATATTTTACAATTCTGTGTATTATGACCGCATTGATCACGAATCTGTTGTCTGTAAGATTTGGGAGGGTCATAGCATTCATTGTTGCGTATGCCGTGTTGGGAATCATGCGGTGGACGGTTCTGGCTGTTGGAAATGCAACGATATTTGGAACGGATCAAAAAATAAGGGCATTGATACCGATTCATTTGACACTAGATGACGAAGGATTTTTTACCGGGGATACCTATTTGTCGCTGGCAGTGGCTGTTTTGATCTGCTGTCTACTGACAGGACTGCTCTACCATGTGATCAGATCGGAGAATATCGGATTGTTACAGGAGGAAAGCCATGTATAATCAAGTAAATGAGGAAAAGAAAATGAATATAATAAAAACAGAAAATCTCGGAAAAAAGATAAAAGATAACGTTATTTATCATGATATCAACCTGAACATGGAATCCGGGCAGATATATGGTTTTGTAGGGGCAAACGGATCCGGTAAAACGATGTTGTTCCGTACACTGGCAGGATTGATTCGACCAAGTGAGGGGCGGATTCTGCTGAATGGACAGGAATATATACCGTTTGAAGAACGTATGCTGTCCACAGGAATTGTAATTGAAAATATGAATCTTTACCCGGATATGACCGGATTTCAAAACTTAAAATGTCTGGCGAAAATCAGACATTCGGTTACCGAATCGGACATTCGTCATGCCATAGAAGCTGTGGGATTGGATTCTTCGGATCAACGCAAGGTAGGGAAATATTCACTGGGCATGCGCCAAAAGATCGTACTTGCTCAAGCGATTATGGAAAAGCCTGCTTTTCTGCTCTTGGATGAGCCTACAAACGGATTGGATGTAGACAGTGTGACAAAGATTCATAGAGTTTTGTTGGAATTAGCACAAGGAGGAAGTATTGTAGCCATTGCAAGTCATAATAGAGAAGATATTGAAAAAGTGTGTGGCACAACCTATTATTTTGATGGCGGAACCGTGCAGGAAAGAAATTGAAGGCATGTGAGGAATCAGGTGAGTGAACGGGAGTGTTTTGCTTATAAAAAAAGAGGACACCATATGAATTGAGGGAATGTGAATATGAAAAAATTTATTTGCACAGTCGTAGGAATCATTTTGGTTTTTATGATTTTTTTTACAATTATGGCACGCAGTAAGGAGGATTATGGTTTTGAAAAAGTGACTACTTACGAAGATTTTATAGAATACACGAACGATTTGAAGGTAATGATTTATAACATTTCTGCATCAGGGCTGAAGGAGTATGAAGATTCAGCCTTGAAATATTTGGAATCCCAGGAGGGAGAAACCTCCATTTTTGTGGTAAAAACAGGTACTGAATTTAAGTATTATCCCGGAGGTTTTGTACAGAATGCACAGATTGAAGAAGTGATACAAGGTGATGCCGGACTGCGTGGTAAGGAGATAACCCTTTATAGAAGGAAAGGGTTATCTATCTATTCGGATATGGAGGAGCCTGTCTATGTCTATACGTTGCCTGGTGTCAATGTGATGAAACCAGGGAATCGATATTTGGTTCATTGTGAAGAGGCGGAGATTTCCTATGCACTGAGCAAGCCTTTCTACCGAATAGCGATATCGCCCTATGCGGTGTTGAATATTGACAGGGATGATGAGCATGCGATATCGGACTCCGAGACAATTATAACGAAGGTAGAAGGTCTTGAAGATGAGGATGTGGTTGCACCATACCGCAACTGGACAGACCAGGAATTTATGGGTGATTCGGATGAATCGTTAGCAGTTTTTTTATCTGTAAAAGAAGAACTTCTAAAAAAATACGGTTTAAGATAAAAAGGAGGCTGATGGCCTCCTTTTTGGAGGTGGAAAGGAGATTTTTATGAAGAATAAGTTGAGAAAAAAAGCAATCGCAATGCTTTTCATCACGGTTGTGACCACAGCTATGACCGGTTGTGATACTAATGGGAAGGATGGGAGGATGTCCTCTAAGATGAAGGATGAGATATATGCAGAAAATCTTCTTATGATGGAGGGAATACAGGGAGAACCGGTCGTATATATTGTGCAGGATTCTAAGGTGTATGTTGAGACGAGAGACGAGGATGAAAATGTGGTGGATGAACCTTCTGAAGAAAAGTTCATTCGGTTATATTCCATGAATCCGGATGGAGAGCATGTGAAAGAACTCGATTATAAACTGGCGGAAGAATTCGACAATTTTTTAATCGGACAGGATGGTTCTCTTATCTACACAAAGAACAGGGAGGATGAAGGTGATTCCAATAATATGCAGGAATTGGTAAAAAAAGGTGCAGATGGAGAAGAAATCCAACGGATAGAGATTTCCTGTGGAGAGGATAGGGAACTATTTGGCATAAACAATGGATTAAAGGCGGATTTCAATGGGCATATACTAGTGTTAGGAGATAATAAGTTGCTTGTGTATGATGAGAATCTGCAAGTCATTGGGGAGATACCGGGAGAGGCAGATTGTCTGACCGGAATTGCTATCACAAAAGACGGACAGGTAGTCTGTTCGGAACAGAGTTGTGAAGATGGAAAGGCTGTTGAGCGGGCACATATGTTGAATCTGGAAGAAAAGCAATGGGGCGATGTTTACCTTTTGGAAGGGGAAAGCAGTTCTTCGGAAAGAATTTCTGTTTTGGATGGATACGGGGAGTATGATTTTTATTATAGAGATGGCGACGGTATTTATGGCTATGACCAAAGGAAAAAAGGGAAAAAAGTAATGGATTTTATGGCATCGGATATCAGGATAGAATATCAGAATGAGATGATTCCGGTAGGAGATGGACGATATATAGGTAAGGTATCTACGTATCAAAGTAATATGGGCAATACAGGCTTGGCAATCTATTCCAAGGTCGATCCAGCGATGGTTCCGGATAAGAAGATCATTACCTTTGGGGGAATATGCATTTCTGAAGCAATCAAGCAAGAGGTAGAGGCATTTAATAAAGAAAATAAGGAATATAAGATAGAGTTTCGTGAGTATATAAATAGTGAAGATCCGTATACAAAGATGACGGCAGATATCATAGCAGGTAATGCTCCCGATATTATAGATTTATCAAATGAATCGATTGCTCCTTATGCTGCAAAGGGGGTGTTAGAGGATCTGACACCATATTTTGATTATGATCCCGAACTTGGAAAAGAGGATGTAATCCCGGCTGTTTGGGATGCAATGGAGATAGATGGCAAGCATTATTTTCTTGCATCGGGCTTTTTTTTACGTTCTTTAATCGGTAAATCAAAGGATGTTGGTACCAATGGCGGATGGACCTATGAAGAATTAGAGGATGTATTGGAAAAGAAAGGAAAGGGAATTCAAATACTGGACGTTAAAAAGCAGGTACACTTGTTGCAGTTATTTATGGAAACCAGTGAGAATGATTTTATTGATTGGAATACGGGAACATGCAGTTTTGATGGGGATGAGTTTCGCAATATCCTAGAGCTTTGTAATGAGTACGCACAACAGCCAAAGGATGAGTCGGATGTCGAACTGTTTACACAGGGAAAGCAGTTATTGTTGGAAACGGGTGTATTGAATATTGATGAATTCATTAGGTGGGATGAAATTTTTGGAGATGAGATATGCTACATCGGATACCCGAATAAAGAACGGCAGGGAAATTATTATTCTTTTATAAACAAGATTGCCATATGTGCTAATTCTAAAGTAAAAGATGGGGCATGGGAGTTTATTCGAACAATTATGACCAAGGAGTATCAGGGAACTCCAAGATATGTGAATGATGGGGAAATACCAACCAGACAGGATTGTTTTGATCTGGAGATTGAGGCAGCGATGACGACCAGGGAATACACAAATGAGATGGGGCAGGATATCATGCCGCGGTGTGCACAAAATGGTGAGATACAACCAATGACAGAAGAACAGGAGAAGAAATTCCGAAAATTGATTGATAATACAAGACGATGTGAACAATATGACGAAGAGATTATAAGCATCATAGGAGAAGAGGTAAGTCCATATTTTGCGGGAGACAAGAGTTTGGAGGAGACGGTGAAACTAGTTCAGAATCGTGTTAAGACTTATGTGAATGAGGGACGGTGAGAAGCAGTTACAGTTCACTCGTTAACGTACGTTTGAACAGTAACGAGAAGCAATCTGGATTTCAGCACGGGTTCATAATTATCTTGTTATTTTTGTCGGGATTCGTTAAAATAGGGATGAAAAGAAGGAATATTATTAGAAGATATCCCGGATGAATGTTGTCACAGGAGAAGTGTTAAGAGGAAGACTGAGATGAAAAGCGACTACGAACGTAACAGATATCGAAATAAATATATGGGAATGACAGCACTTTTTTTGCTTTTTTTTATAGGATGGAGTGTCTTAACAGGGGGCTTCACCAGACAGGCTTTGGGATGTCTGGTTTTATTCATGGTATTTGCCATTGCCATATATTGTATATCGTATCATAATCTGAATCAGGTTTATTCTGAAATAGAGAATATTTCGGAAATCATGACGGATATTATGGAAACAGGGGAGGATGCTCCGGCAGAGGAATATAAAGAAGGGACAATTGGTATTCTCTACACCAATTTTTATAAAATGGTGGGAGCTTTAAAGGAGAGCAGAAATCAGGAATTGAAAGAAAAGATTTTTCTTCGGGATATTATTTCTGATATTTCTCATCAGTTAAAAACGCCACTATCTTCTTTAATGGTATTTGTTGATCTTTTGTTAGAGAACCGGGTAGAGGATCCGGAAAATAGAAAGCAGATATTGTTAGAAGCAGAAAACCAGTTAAATCGTATGGAGTGGATGGTGTTATCCATGTTGAAACTGGCACGGATAGAGGCAGGAGCCATTCAGTTTGAAAAACGTGAAATATCTTTGGATACAATCATCCTACAGGCAACGGAAGGAGTTCAGTTTCTGGTGCAGGAAAGAAAGCAGAAAATAACGATAGAGTGTGAACCGGAGATTATTCTTGTTTGTGATGGAGAATGGCTGACGGAAGCAATGATCAATCTGTTGAAAAATGCATCCGATTATTCCGGAGAGGGAAAACATATCCGGGTAGAAGTGGAGCAGACCAACGTATACACACGAATCTATGTAAAAGATGAGGGGGTTGGAATTCCGGAGGCGGAACTGCCTAATATCTTTAAGCGGTTTTACAGGGTACATCAGGAGGTCAATCCCAACAGTGTAGGAATTGGACTTGCCCTAACAAAGTCGATTATTGAAGGAATGGGTGGAACGATTCATGTAAATAGTGAGGAAGGAAAATATACATGG
>CAJOPP010000339.1 GCA_905236365.1 uncultured Lachnospiraceae bacterium | reverse complement strand
TTACTTCTTTTTCTTGCTTGCCTCGGCATTTTCGTCACCTCGACAATAATTTATCACTTAATTAACAAGTTGTCAACACAACAGAACAACCATGACTTGCCGGCACACACAATGGATGAATACTACCCATTGCATACACACACTTATTAGTATATAATTTAATTGGCAGGATAGATCGAGGGACGGTTTGCTAACTTTGATTGCGATTTTAGAACATGATCGGCAGTCTTTGAGCACACATAATTGTCATTAAATGACGTACACTAAACTTCTTTTTTTCAGACTGCTTGATCCTGCTAATTTTTTTTAGGCGGTGTTGTATGAATATTATTCTCCCTTGTGTATGCGGCGTTGATGTTCACGAAAAAATGATTGAAGCTTGTATCTTAAAACAAGAAAAATCAGAAATCTCTGTTCTCAGACAGCAATTTTCAACTTTCCCCGAACATCTTAAGTTGTTTGCTGATTGGCTATATGAAAATGACTGCTACCATATTGCCATGGAAAGCACCGGTGTTTATTGGAAACCGGTTTATGAATCCATTGAAGCCAATTCAGCATATTATGAGAACATTGTGGTTGCCAATGCCCATCACATAAAAAATGTTCCCGGTAGAAAATCTGATGTAAAGGATGCAGAATGGATTGGTAAGCTTATGATGCATGGGCTTATTAACAACAGTTATATTCCTAACAGTACTATCAGATCTCTGAGAGAGGTTTCCCGTACTTACAAAAAAATGATCGGTGAAAAAATCGTTACAAAAACCGTATCGAAAAATTTTTGCAAGCTCATGGGTTCAAATTATCATCTGTATTAAGTGATATATTTTGTGTTACAGGTCTTAATATTTTGAATTTATTAGCCCTCAGAGGCTCTTTGACCTTGGAAGATATCACTTCTTGCATGTGTGGTACTTTGAAAAATTCCGCTCAGGATATACATAGTGCAGTTAATATCAGTCTTACAGCTTCTGATTGCAAGGTTTTACAGTTATTACTTAACAAACTTAACGAGACAGAAGCTGATATTGAATATACTGTAAATCTCATGTCAGAAATTGCACAGGAATACAGCAGACAATTGGAATTATTAGATTCAATTCCCGGTATAGATAAAGTTTCGGCATTGCTCATTCTTGCTGAAATAGGCAATGCACCTTTTGAAAGTTTTGAAACTCCCGAGCGCCTTTGTTCGTGGGCGGGATTGGCACCGCGAAATGATGAAAGTGCCGGTAAGATAAATTGTACCAAAATACTTCCCGGGAATCAATACCTTAAGCCGATTCTTGTACAAGTTGCATGGGCTGCGGTAAAATGCAGGAATACACCATTTCATCAATGGTTTTGGTCTCATCAGGGGAAAATGGGACAGAAAAAAGCCATAATAGCAGTCGCACGGAAAATATTAAAGCTATGCTTTAAGCTTTTGAAAGATGATGTTCCATATGATAATGATGTAGCATTATCTAATTTAAAACACTGATTTTTCAAAAAAATGTCCGTATAGGGCTTTCTTAAGGTGCGCCAAATTCAAGATAGAATAGGTAGTATTCACACTAACCATCCCCTTGTGTTTCCAAAGCCGCACTGTTTTTTACATATTAATCAGATATAGTTACAGTTTTTGTGTCCTGATCCCATTCTACATTATATCCGAGTTCTTCTGACAAAAATCTTAACGGTATCATTGTTTTGCTGTTTATAAGGCGTGCAGGAACATCCATTGTTTTTATGGTATTGTTTACTTTCGCAGTAGTATTATTTATAGAAAACGCTATTTTGTCATTGCCTTTTTCTACTGTTGCGGTTTGGGTTTCACCTTCCCAATCAACATCTGCTCCCATTTGTTCAAACAGAAAGCGCATGGGGACAAGAGTTCTGTCAGCTTCCATTGTCGGTGGTGTTGCAAATGATAAATATTTACCGTTATACTTTATTTTAATATAATTTGTTAGTTGCTCTATAGGTATACGATAACAAAGTGATTGATCATCCAATTTTCCAATATACAAAAATGTATCGTCATTCCATATATTTTCAGTATCGGCATCTTTAGGGATATCAAGC
>CAJOPP010000338.1 GCA_905236365.1 uncultured Lachnospiraceae bacterium | reverse complement strand
TCCATTGGACAATTATTCTTTACTTCCTCACCATCCACAAAAATCTGTCCGCTGCTTTTTTCGTCTACACCAAAAATCGCCCTTGTGGTTTCCGTTCTTCCTGCTCCCATCAAACCGGCAAACCCGACAATTTCACCTTCGTTTACGGAAAAGTTTATGTCTCTTACCATTCTTCCCGCATTAAGGTTTTTCACTTCAAAGATTACTTTTCCCTTTTTACATTCAACCCTCGGGAATTTCTCTTTGATCTCACGTCCAACCATATTGGTTATGATCTGATCCATCGTTAGATCTTTAAAATCCGATGTCAAAATGTATTGACCGTCACGCATGATTGTAACCCGGTCAACAATGTGCTGTAATTCTTACAGTCTGTGAGAAATATAAACAATACCTTTTCCTTCTGATTTCAGTTCCAGAATAATACGGAACAACTCATCAATTTCCTTAGACGTCAATGCTGATGTCGGCTCATCCATAACTAAAATCTGTGCGTTTATGGAAAGTGCTTTTGCAATCTCTACCATCTGCTGTTTGGATACCGGCAAGTCGCCAACCACTTGTCTCGGATCAATATCAATCTTAAGACCATCCAGAATTTTTTTTGCTTCTGCTTCCATCCTGGCATTATCAAGGGCAAATTTTCCATATATTTCTCTCCCGAGAAATATATTCTCCGCAACAGTAAGATGTCTGCACAGATTCAACTCCTGATGAATAATCGCTACCCCGGCTTCTTCGGCCTGTTTCGGAGTAAGATTTCCATACTTCTTACCAAAAATCTCCAACTCTCCACTGTCTCTCGTGTAAACACCACTTAATATTTTCATCAGAGTGGATTTACCTGCACCATTCTCGCCAAGTAATGCCATTACTTCTCCCGAACGCAGTTCAAAATTTACATTGTCTAATGCTTTTACGCCGGGAAAATTTTTGCATACATTTTCCATTGAGACAATTACTTCATTCATTCTCTCATCCTTTCTATTCCACATATTGTAATCATATATTTTATATCTAAATTATATACCAACTGATTACTGATATGAAAGAGGGACAGTTTTTTGCTTTTGGGGGGATTTTTTTATCTTTCGCACCCGAGCGGTATTGCAAAGCAAGTCAAGACTCGCTTGCGAGTCTTGCGCGCCGGATTCGGGTCAGCTTTAGCTGACAAATTCCTAACCGAATCCGTGTGCATCCCGCGGAGCGTTTTAACTCAGTCGGAGCTTGTACCCCGACTGAGTATAGCTTGTCATAACCCCCACCTTCGCTATCGCTTAGAGGGGGGATTTCTCCGACTGAGTTAAATTCTTCTCCGCGAGGTGTGCATCCCGCGGAGCGTTTTTACTTTATAGGAGACGAAGTTTCCTATAAAGTAAAAAAAAGCCGGAACCTAACGCTCCGACTTCAATATGCCCGGTAAATTAATTATGCTTCTCCCTAAGTTCCCGGATAAATTCTTTCATTCTTCCAAGTGCCACTTTCAACTCCTCTAAAGAATATGCATAAGATATTCGTAAGAATCCTTCTCCACACTCTCCAAATGCATCGCCCGGAACTACTGCTACTTTCTTTGCCTTCAGCAAGCTGGTAGCAAATTCCTCCGAAGTCATTCCAAACTCTTTAATACATGGGAATATATAAAAAGCACCATATGGTTCAAAACACGGAAGTCCCATTTCTTTAAATTCGTTCAATAAATATCTTCTTCTCTGGTCATAGGCTTCCCGCATATTTGCAACATCCTTATCACAATCCCGCATAGCTGCAACTGCCGCATACTGGCTAGTCGTCGGAGCACACATAATTGCAAATTGATGAATCTTGGTCATCTGCTCAATGATCATCGCCGGACCTAATGCATATCCCAGTCTCCATCCTGTCATAGCAAACGCTTTTGAAAAGCCATTGATCACAATGGTTCGATCCCGCATTCCCGGTAATGATGCAATGCTTACATGTCCGCTATTATAAGTGAGTTCTGCATAAATCTCGTCAGAAATAACATAAATATCGTTCTTGATAATGACCTCGGCAATCGCTTCTAAATCTTTGCGCTCCATAATTGCACCGGTGGGATTGTTCGGATAAGACAAAAGCAGGATTTTGGTCTTTTCTGTTATAGCCGCCTCCAATTCTTCTCTCGTCAATCGAAACTGATTCTCATTCTTTAACGGAATCGTAACCGGAATACCACCTGCAAGCTCTACACACGGAAGATAGGACACATAACATGGTTCCGGTATAATCACTTCATCGCCCGGATTCAGCATCGCCCGAAGTGCTACATCTATTCCTTCACTTCCACCTACTGTGATCAATACTTCTTTTCTTGCATCATAGGCTATATGAAACCGCCTGTCTGTATAATCGCAGATTGCCTTACGAAGTTCCATCAAGCCGGCATTCGAGGTATAAAATGTCCGTCCTTTTTCCAGAGAATAGATGCCCTCCTCTCTCACACTCCAGGGAGTATCAAAATCCGGTTCTCCGACACCTAGCGAAATGGCATCCGGCATTTCACTTACAATATCAAAAAATTTACGGATACCGGATGGTTTCATCTTAATCACTTTATCAGATAATGGATTTCTCATGCTGTCACCACCAGTCTTTCGTCTTTTTTCTGCTGTTCCAATTTTGTTCCTGACTCTTTGTATTTCTTTAACACAAAATGGGTAGATGTGCTTAATACACCCTCCATCGGTGCCAGCTTTCTCGCAACAAACTGTGCCACTTCCTTCATGGTCTTTCCCTCAATAAAAACCGTCATATCAAAGCCACCCGACATCAGATAAAGAGAAGTTACCTCCTCATAATTATAAATGCGTTCTGCCACACGGTCAAAGCCCTCACCCCTTTGCGGTGTCACTTTTACTTCGATCAATGCTGTCACCCTTTCATCATCTGTCTTGTCCCAGTTAATCACTGTATTATATCCACAGATAATCTGTTCCTGTTCCATGTCACTGATCGTATGGATAACTAAAGATTCATCCAGTCCCAATACCGTTGCAATATCTTTGGTACTCATTTTAGAATTGTTTTGTACCACTTTTAAGATTTTTGTTCGTATATTATTCATATTTTTTCCTTTCTATTCCCATTCCGGCTCCATACGTTCAACACTGAAAACACGCATCTCTTTCCTGCTCAATCCAATATGAATCTCTGATGTTTCTGTATGGTTCCTGTTTTTTCATCCTATACCCGATACGCTTTTTGTTCTCAACCGGGAAATCGATATCACAGATTCGTTTTCTACACCGGAAGTGCCTGTCCATAAAATACCACATTTAAGGCATCTCCCTTCGGTGGTACCAAAAAGCGTTCTTCCTCACCTATGATCACTTTGCGATCCTTTCCTTCCGTTGTGTTCCCAATCACATTTGCTGCAATTCCTGCCTGTTGCATGGCATCAACTAATCGCTTTCCATTCTTTGTCACCAGCAGCAAACTTCCCTGTCCATTCAGCATATATGGATTGATGTCAAAATACTCACATACTTCAATAATTTCCTGTTTGACCGGTATCTGTTCAATCCAAAACTCGCCACCACAGTTACATGCCGACAACATTTGCCACAGTGCACCAAATACTCCACCATTGGATATATCATGGGCCGCATAAATGCAATCAGGATTCTCTGCGACTACTGTCTTCAACACTGCAAGCTCAGGCATCAATGACATCTCATTCTTATAATCTGCCGCTGTCCGAATATAACTCCCGGGATATCTGGTGGTCAGTTCTTTTTCTTTTAATTCTGCCAGAATGGCTCCACCATAAAGTCCCGTCCATTTGGTCATCACAATATCCATGCCGGATGTGACCTGCTTATGCTTGTTTTCCCAAAGCTTTGATCCATAAGCCGTTATCGTCACCGTCGGACTGGAAACAGATGGAACCAGCTCTGTATGCCCTGCCAGAATATCTAATTTGTATTCTTCTGCCTTGGCACACAAATTCCCCGTAATCTTTCTAAGAGTCGCCTCTTCACTATGTTCCGGCAACAGGATTGCCACCGATATGCCATACGGGACTCCTCCGGCTGCTATTATATTGTTGATTGCGTTATGAAAAGCATACATCTCATTTCCTGTATAAGAAAAGGCAGTGGTGGCCATGGATGTTACCATATCGCCAAACACTGCCCCATCCTGTCCAACCGCTGCCCGGAACGTAGTATCCTTAGAACGATACCGGATCGGATTCAGTACTGAACGCTTGAATGTATGCTCTGGCAATTTACCAGTTCTCATTCTATTCTCCTTCTTTCTCTGAAATCTCCGTTTCTACCGATGCTTCTGTTGTTACCTCTTCCGGTTCAACTGTTTCATCAGTCTTTGGCTTATCTTTATCTTTGTTCTTTGCCTTTTTGTTATCTTTTTCATCCGTTTCTTTTTCCGTTT
>CAJOPP010000337.1 GCA_905236365.1 uncultured Lachnospiraceae bacterium | reverse complement strand
GCTGCCGGAAAAATGTGTAAACGTACAATTTTCAAATTGACAGTTTGCATGTTTGCCACTGTAAATTATAACCGATTTGAATTTGCAGTTCCGAAAAAGAATATTAACATCATATTCCAACTTATCAGCATGCTGAATACTGAATTTGGAGGAGCTAAAATCATAATTTTCCACTACAATCTCTTTCGGAATCTCCACGGATTGATAGTACAAATCCAATTTTCGATCTGATTCCCCCGATCCTCTAAAATTCACGCCCGAAATCATACACTCCGAAGTGACCATCGTCAACTCTCCCACCGCTCCGGTATTATATTTATCCGGTATCTCTCTTAAATCCGCATCCTGCTGTTCTATTTGCGTTACAGCTTCTGCTATTCCCCCTTCGTCTGCCCGGCATTGCATCACCGTGCTACTACACATTAGTCCACAACATACTATCATACTTTTTAAAACAACTTTAAAACGTAACCTTTTTTTTCCCATTTTTTCTCCTCAGCTTTTCCCTTCAGCTCTGTAGAAACCCACCTGACTTCCCTACAGTTAAAAATACCTTCTAAAGATTAAAGTGTATATCCATATTTTAACCGTTTTTATATCATAACGCAACGATAAAGTTCTATTCTTCGCATATCATTTTTCACCATTATTTTTCAAATAGTGATACTTTATTCCTCTTCTAACAGACGTTTTACCTCAGCCACATAGGGCTCAATTGCATAATCCATCATCTGTGGATACGCAAGGCGACTCATAATATTTTGGTAATCCGGACTGAAACTTCCTGCAGCATACCCCCGATCGCATTTCTCTCTCAAATCCTGTTCTGATCTGGTCCAATAATGATTGATCCGAATTCTTTTGGTTTTATTTTCTCCCGTGAACGCTGCCCCCGAGCCACTCACATACATCCATTTTGTAGTGATTTCTTCTCCATCCTCATCTACTGCATATCTGCTGTTTTTCAAAGTGCAGTAATGCGGTGAAGAGACATCATATATCTCCTTTGGATTCGCAATGGTCTTAATCCTCAGATTCAACACATTATCCCGATCCTGAAATGTCTGCAGATAATTTTCCATGACCAGACCCTCCGGTCGGTCAACATGTCCGGATGGTCCATATACAATCCAATTGATTCCAATTCCCGGATAATTTTCCTTTGTTTTCAGATAATCCCTAAGGGTTCCCTTTTGTGGTAAAATGAACTCATCCGCATCAATATAAGCCACCCACCGGCACTGATTTTTTAGCAATTTTGCCGTCAGACGATACATTGGCAATTGTGCATTGACACCTCGAAACGGAATCAGGGTTACATATCCTTCTTTTATTTCCTTTTTGAGAATATCCCGAATGGAATCCGTAGAACCATTATCAAATAAATAGATATGATCCACTTTCATCAGTTTATAATAAGCAACCCATTCCCGAATATATCGACCTTCATTTTTAACAATACTGGCTATCACAAGATAATTTTTTCCTGTTTTCTTTATCTCTGTACGAATCCTGCCAATCGGATTTTTGTATTTTCTTTCAAACAACATATCCTGCAGCTCATGCAGACATTTATTCCAGAATCGATACCACTTATTCCGATCAATTCCATCAATGATATCAGACAAATCATTAAATTCCTGCTGCAGATTGTCTGATTCCGTATGCAGACTATATTGTTTCTTCAAACCACGAAGTTTCCCGGAACAGAACAACATTGGAATCCGCAATTTATCTTTCTTTAATACTCTATTAATATACTGCTTTTGTTCCTTCACTAATGATGCATAATCATATTCCATATTCTTTATTTCCTTTATATCCTTCCTGTTTTCCATTTTTCCGCTATTGGACATCTATCATTTTCCCTTCATTGCAATATAAACATCCACTAAAAAAGATTTTGGTTCCTGGTAATAGCGCAACAGAAAAATCAACGGAACGAGCCGATACAGATGCTTGTTCTTTAACAGATCAATTCGATATTGCATCATTTTAATATGTTTGTTCATAAGCGAAATCTTATATTTCTCTGCCCCGTTATCTAGTAGCATCTGTTTCATCATCTGATCTGCCTTTAGCATGGACTCAAATAGCCATACCCGCTTTTCAACACTATGATATTTGCCATAAGTTGATGTATTATTGCCATGAATGCGATGCTGAATCAGATTATCATGATACAAATAACAGCCCTCTGCGCATTGTGACAACCTCCACATCCGGTCATCCTGTGCCCACCCATCAAACCAGTAGGTATTCCATTGATGATAAGCTTCTTTCCGAACACACATACAACATCCCAAGGCTCCGATATAACTGCTTCGTGCCGTCAGTTTCACAGGTTTAAGCACCTTATTGTCAGGCATTTGCCGTAGTCTGCTTTTCGGTGCTCTTTGTACATTTTCCCCATCATACAAAGGTTCATAATCCGTACACAATACTTTGCAATCCGGATGCTGGTTCATGATTGATTCCATCCGCTCTATTTTTTGATTGTGCCAAATATCATCCTGATCTGCAAATAGGATCAGATCCCCCTCCGCCAACAAAGTCACCTTGTGGAAATTATTGGCGTATCCCAGATTCTTCTCATTAACCACAACTTTCCAACACTCTTTTAATCCTTTTTCTTCAATATAACGTTTCGCCAGCTCCACCGTTCCATCTGTCGAACCATCATCACAGATAATCAACTCATCTACCGGACGTGTCTGTACATAAATGCTTTCCAACTGTTCTTTTAAATATTTTGCACCGTTATAGGTTGCCATTACCACTGATATTTTCATGTATACTGCCTCTCCATTTTACCCTTTAATCGCATAAGTGTTAAAAAAAATCCGGCTGTTTTTCTGTTAAAGCTTTTCATATATAAATTCTGTAAACCACCGTTAAAATATGGATTCTGTCGATAATTGGGAAATTCCTGCTCCACATACTCCAACGTCCGGTCAACCAGTTTTTTCCGTTCTACCTTATCTGAAACCTTGCTGATTCTTTGCATAGAACTGCAAAGAAGAACTCTTACACAAAAATAAGTCAATTCATTCTGATACTGTTTATAAAAATGATTCCTCCTGTAAAACTCTAATGCATTATCAAGCACAGGAAAAATCTGACCTACCTTCTCTGCCTGAAAGATTGTCGTTGTGGAATTTTTGTGGCGCACGCGAAATGCAAGCGGTTCTTCGATCACTGCTACCTTATGAATATATGGAATCAAATTCAGGTAAAAAGCAGTATCCTCATATATGACACCTTCCGGAAAACGCACCTTTGACTGCTCCATCACAGATCGCCGATACAAATGTAGAAACGGCGAGACCAGTGCTCCCTGGAACATATCCTCCGTCTTCACTGCCACCTTTGATGCTACATAATGCTGAAGTTCTATTTCCTTTCCATTTTCATAAGTGAGATCAGTATAACCACATGCGATATAGTCAGCATCTTCAGCCAATGCTTTCTCATACATTTGTAAATACATCTCCGGTCTGACAAAATCATCAGAATCCAAAAAACCGATATATTCTCCGTGACAAAGTTCCAACGCCTTGTTGCGTGCAACTGCTTGTCCGCTGTTTTCCTGACTTCTATAGATGATTTTTTCCGGATATCTCTCTATGTATTCAGCAATTATATCCGCAGACGAATCTTTTGAACCATCATTAATCACGACAATTTCCACTTCCTGCAAAGTCTGATTTACTAAAGAATCCATGCATTTTCTAAGATACTGCTCCGTGTTATACACCGGAACTATTACACTAACCTTTGGATTTTTCACATTCTCTCCTCCTACTATATGTACTATTCTCCACACGGCTTTTTTCCTGCTATTTCCGGTGCTTTGCATCACATTCAATCCACTCATCCAATGTCAGTGGCTCATAATCCGAATATTTACAAAAACAATTGATCATATTGCAGGGAATAGGATGCTCTTCCCCGTCAAATCCGGTTCGCATACTCCTTCTCGTAATTTCCTGAAACTGTTCGATCAACCGCTGATCAAAAGTATCATGTACATGACCATATAACATATATGTCTTTGGATTTCCTTTCTCATCTACCCGGTACTGCCCGTTATAACACATAATCGGATAATGGCAAAGTACCACCTTACGTTTCTGATCATGCAGTTCCTCGTATGGTTTGATCCAGACAAACCGACCGGCATTATACTCCTTATTTGACAGATAACGATCATGATTGCCCGTAATAAGATAGAGTCTTCCATGCAATTGCTTTAATAATGCATTCGTCTCTTCCGGTTTTCCCCATGACAGGTCTCCCAGAATCACAACCTCATCATTCTCCCTGACTTTCCGGTTCCATTGCTCCAACATATATTGATTCATGGCTTCCACACTTTCAAATCCCCGCCGGTCCATCTTCTCATTCAGTGTACCATGGAAAAAATGACAGTCTGCAATATAATATCGCATACTCTCTCACCTACTTTCTGTTTAATAGAATATAGTTAACTGTTTATCCACTCACCACAGCAAATTTCATATCCGTAATCGTAAATTCTTCTTTTCCCTGTCCAAAAGTCAGGATATTCTCCGCATCAAACGTTATCGTAAATGACATATTTCCATACTGGTCTTTTTTCTCCACACTGAGCTCTTCCATGACCAGGCCTTCCAAAAATGTATCCTGCTTGTCCTGCATCTGCTTTAATTCATACTGACTCTTCTGTGCCAGATGCACCAGAAAGGAATACATATCTCCATTCTTATAAATCTCTTTTCCAAACTTGATCTCATAAATGGCCATCAATTCCGACAAAGTGGTCTTGCCATGTTTCCAAAGCTGTTCTAACAACTCCTCAAACAGTCTGCCAAAATTGCCTGCAATCCGCTTCTCTTCCACTTCATCTTCAAAGACGTATTCGGTATCAACTACCTTCTTCTCTATCTTTTCTCCGTAGTCCTTGTTCTCTCCCCTGCTCTCCAACATGCGGTCAATATTTTCCGCCGCAAAGCTTTTGGTAAGCTTCGGCATAAACAGCGGTGCCACCAGCATTTCAAGCTGCTCCGGACGGTCATTATCCATAACCTTCTTAAGGGTATCCCGAAAATGAAAGACCGGACGCAGTTTTCGAAGTTTCGCCCTTGCGATCATCTCATCTGCAATATTTTGAAGTTCAATGGTCTCTCTGATCAGTTCGCCATGTTTGATGATCGTCTTTTTCAATTCTGTATCCAGCTTATGGATCTCTGACAACATCGCAGAACCAACGCCCCGATACGAGCCCTCCATCCGGTCCGAACCAGCGTTCCATGCTTTTGCGGACTTATTGCCCGGTTCTCCATTTCCCTCTAACATCTCTTTTTGTGCCACATTCGCTTTCTGAAATGCCTTATCGATTAACGCACGATTCTTCTCAAATAACTTCTGTTCCTCATCAAACCACTTCGCCACCGTCTCCATATAGGCTTCACTGGCTTTTGCACCGGAAAACACATCATAACTCAGCAAATCCAGAACTTCCTTTTTTTGAAGGGCAAGCCGGTTTACTTCATTATTGATGCGTCTGACCACCTCAATTCCTCCCGCAAAATTCTCTGATCGAATCATCTTTTCCAGCAAAAGCTGCTGTACCGAAATATTACTCTCTTCTTTTATCTCTTTTGTATCCAGGTAGAATTCAATTCCATCTGCAGTGACATGATAAAGTACCGTTCCATCTACGATCCTGCTGTCGATCAGTTTTACCCTTGCCGTCTTTTTCTTTTTCTCCTCCGGATCAAAATAAGGAAATGTAAACGCTTTGCCGTCATTTTTAATCTTGTCAAAAATATAACCGATCAGTTCCTTTTCCTCCTCCAGCTCCTCCTGTAAGGAAAATTCCCGCCGTAAGATTTCAGAAAGAAATTGCTCATACTGATCATAGGTAATCTCACTCTCGTGAAAATTATTTTCGTTGATAAAAAAGCGCAAAGAGGCCATCGTGATATACCCCATGTCCAGATCGATATATTTTCCATCCTTATATTGGGCAAATGTTGTATCACAAAGAACAAAAAAGGGATAATATTTTTTTAAATTCAACATACGGTCTTTATGCTCACTCATAATATCGTGAATCATAATATATTTTTCAGCCATACTTTTTTCCTTCCGAACAATTTCTCCTTCTCTGCTGCAATAGGCAGATCAATGCTTTCGCATCCAATAAATAGAACAAAGAATCGCTTGCAGCTCTTTCGTGCCCGAGCGGTATTGCGAAGCAATTAACTTCTGCTCCGCGACGTGCACATCCTACGGAGCGTTTTTGCTATATAGGAGACGAAGTTTCCGATATAGCAAAAAAAAGAACCAACCCAATGCGCAATGACATCAAATCGATTCTTCCCAGTGGGCCGCCGGGGGCTCGAACCCCGCACACCCTGATTAAGAGTCAGGTGCTCTACCAAATGAGCTAGCGGCCCGAAGTATTTTTGCTGTTCTCTCAACAACAAAACTGATTATATACGATAGCTAAAAAAAAATCAAGTACTTTTTT
>CAJOPP010000336.1 GCA_905236365.1 uncultured Lachnospiraceae bacterium | reverse complement strand
CGGCGTTTGCAGATAGCCCTACATGGTAAAACATATAGCATATCCGGCAACTGTGTATTGGCAAATTCTTAAGTAAATGACATTGTTCCAAACCAGTATTGGCAAAAGACTGCCTGTAACCCAAAAGATGTTGTTATTCATGGCTGGTAGAGAGATAAACAGTCTATCCCTGCAAAACAACTTTATTTGACAAAAGAGGGGATTGACTACACCAATCCTTTATTTTTGGATGAAAATGGGGAGTCTCGAATCGGGGTAATATGGGATCAGACTATTCAGGGTCAGGAGAATAGTGCATCGGTTCCTAGTCCTTACTATGGAACCACGTTTTCCATGAGTCAGATCAATGCGGCATTGCAGGGAGAAGATCCGTATGCAGTTGTACCATCCAGGGATGAAAACGGGCATGGTACGTTTATGGCGGGAATTGCAGCAGGGAGAAGAAGTCAGGAATATGATTTTACCGGAATTGCTACAGAAGCTGAGTTGGCAGTTGTAAAATTAAAAGAAACAAAACCCTATCTTAGAACTTATTTTGGAGTTCCGGAAGGGATACCGGCTTATCAGGAAACAGATATCATATATGCGGTGGATTATCTGTTAAAGTATGCAAGGAGCAGAAGAAGACCCATTTCAATCTTTATTGGTCTGGGAAGTAGTAATGGCGGTCATTCCGGTCAGACCTTTTTGGAGCGTTATCTGAATACGATACGGGAGGGTGCAGGAAGAGCAGTCAGTGTTCCGGCAGGAAATGAGGGGAATGAAAGACTTCACTATTATGGTGAAATGCAGGAATATACCGATATGGAACAGGTGGAGATTAATGTAGCGGAAGGTCAGGATGTTCTTACCATGGAATTTTGGGGAAATGCACCTACGACTTTTGCCGTAGGATTGGTATCGCCACAGGGAGATGAGATTCCAAGAATTCCACCGAGATTTGGTGAGGAGGAACTGGTCTGGTTGCCGGTTGCAAAATCGACGGTCTATGTGGCATATCAGCTTACAGAAGCTTATACCGGTGATGAATTTATATTTATCCGATTGATTAATCCCACACCTGGAATATGGCGTATCCTTGTGTATGCAGATGAAGGTAAACAGCGAACATTCAATATCTGGTTGCCCATCAGGGAGTTCTTGAGACCGGACACATATTTTCTGAGACCGGATCCGGATAATACGATTACGGTACCGGGAAATGCAGAAATTGCAACGACAATAACGGCGTATAATCATTTGAATGGAAGTATCTATGCAGGAGCTGGAAGAGGAGTACAGTTTGGAGACAGGATAAAACCGGATCTGACAGCACCGGGTGTGAATATAACCGGGCCGGGGCTTCGGAAGAATTTTGTTACAAGAACCGGAACTTCTGTGGCAGCGGCTCATAGTGCCGGAATGATGGCACTCTTTTTACAGTGGAATATTGAAAATTATAACTTGGGACTGTTTTATCCGAGACAGATACAGAATTTTTTTATAAAAGGTGCAATCCGTGATCCGGAATTGGAATATCCTAACCCTATCTGGGGATATGGAATTATGAATATTGAACGTGTTATCGATAGCTTCCGGGTGACCAGTTTTCCCCCTCAGTTTCCAAATCTTCCATCGGCATAGGCTGATTTTGTGAAAATTTAAACTGTGAAAATTCTGTTGTTTTGTGAAGAGGCGGGAATTTCCTGAAGATTAACCGAATAATGTTATTTTACCGGTAATACGTATGGATGTTTGGAAGAATAGAATTTGAGAGGGCACATCTCGCAGTTCATGCGAGATGTGCCCTAAACAGTTATAAAATGGATTCAATCTGTATTTGATAAGTGTATGATATTTATTTTGTCAAAAGGATAAGAATTTCATTGCTTCTGGCAATAAACTTTGTCATTGCTTCCGCTTCAAGCTGCGTGTGTGCTAAAAGAGCGAGATCATATAGCTGTTCACAAACCATATTGGTGTTTTCTCCTTCCGGATTCTCTAAGACATATTGGACAAGCTGATTGTTGGCATTCAGTACAAGCGTCTGGCTATCACCGCCAAACAAAGAAGGATCCATGGCACCACCCATACTGTACATCTTCATCATATCCTGCATTCTTCGGGTTTCTTCCGGAAGAGTAATCATAGAAGAGATGGAAGCATTTTTAAGTTTCTCAACTTTAACAGTAAGTTTATCATTGTTAAGTGCTTTCTTGAAAATATCTGTCAATTTCTCTGTTGTTTCTTTCAGTTCTTCTTCGGAAACTTCTTCCTTGAAGGTATTTGTAATATCAGAGTCGATACGAGTAAATTTGACATTCTCATTCTGTTGCTCCTGATGAGTAATAAAAGGAGTATCAATGTTATGGGTCAATACAACCGCATCAATTCCTTGTTCTTTGAACATATTGATATACTGGGACTGTATTTTTTCATCATCGGTATAGAAAACAGTGTTTTCGTATTTTTCCTTGCCGGCCTCTAAATATTCAGTAAGAGTCAGGTATTTTCCGTCCAAATTCTTGTAAAGGATATAATCCTTCATCTTCTCATTAAATTTGGTATCTTTCAGACAACCGAATTTGATAAATGGACTTAAGTCATCCCAATAGCTTTCATAGGTTTCACGCTCTGTTTTGAACATACCGGAAAGTTTGTCAGCAACTTTTTTTGTAATGTAGTCAGAAATTTTCTTTACAAAACCGTCGTTTTGCAAAGCACTACGGGATACGTTCAATGGAAGATCCGGACAATCAATCACACCTTTTAATAACAACAGGAATTCCGGAATGACTTCTTTGATGTTATCGGCTATAAATACCTGATTGTTATATAATTTAATCGTGCCTTCTAAAGTATCATATTCTGAGTTGAATTTCGGGAAGTATAAAATACCTTTTAAATTAAATGGATAGTCCATGTTCAAATGAATCCAGAACAGAGGCTCTTTAAAATCAAGGAATACTTTGCGGTAAAATTCTTTGTATTCCTCTTCGGTACAATCATTTGGATGCTTGGTCCAAAGTGGCTTGGTATCATTAATTGGCTTTTCAGCCGGCTCTTCTTTCTCATCTGTGTTCTCATCTGAAGTTTCGGTATCTTCTACATCCTCAGAATCCTTGGTATCATCAGCTTTTGCAGTATCTGCATCTATGACTTCGTCGTCCTGTTCTTTGGCAGCATCTGCATTGGTAAAGTAGATTTCTTCCGGCATGAAAGAGCAGTATTTTTCTAATACTTCTTTTACCCGATATTCGTTAGCAAATTCATAGCTGTCTTCATTCAGGTACAAAGTGATCTCGGTACCATGTACATTGCGATCCCCGGTTGACATGGTATATTCGGTTCCGCCATCACACTCCCAGAATACAGGTTCTGCACCTTCCTGATAGGAAAGGGTATTGATGGTAACTTTGTCAGCAACCATAAAAGTAGAATAAAAACCTAAACCAAAGTGTCCTATAATCTGGTCATCTGTTGCCTTGTCCTTGTATTTTGCTAAGAAATCAGATGCACCGGAAAAAGCAATCTGGTTAATATATTCGTTGACTTCGTCTTTCGTCATACCAATACCGTTATCAATAAAGGTAAGTGTCTTGTCTTTTGCACTGGCAATTACATCAATTCGATACTGTGTGTCAGCTGC
Source organism: uncultured Lachnospiraceae bacterium (assembly GCA_905236365.1). GTDB lineage: Bacteria > Bacillota > Clostridia > Lachnospirales > Lachnospiraceae > CAG-590. The sequence continues at coordinate 256 of CAJOPP010000336.1, read as the reverse complement.
CTCTTCGTATTCTCCGATTAAAGCTAATTTACGAAGCTTTGTAACGGCATCACATGCATTGGATACAACTTCACGGATAAAAATGTCATGGTCAGAATATAACCATTTTTTAATTACCGGAAAAATATTTTCACTTGTGATGGATAAACTTCCTTTTGTTTCTGCTGCCATAAAAAAACATCTCCTTCAAAATAGTATAATTTTTTCGTGGCAAATCGCAGGCTGGATTATTATAAAGTCTGATGACGGATAACCT
>CAJOPP010000335.1 GCA_905236365.1 uncultured Lachnospiraceae bacterium | reverse complement strand
TATGTGCGGTGGATCAGTTCGGGCATTCCGGACATGTGGAGTCCGTGGTTGCACTACATCGGACGAGTATGTGAAAATCCTTGAGTTCCGCGAAGGCAACGAGGAGAGTTCCGAAGAAACAACTGGCTGCAAAACCAGTGTTTATGCGGAATTCGACGACTGCCCGCGAGCTGAGAACTTTATAGAAGTTCACAGCTTCAGGCACTTTGAGAGGTTTTTTCGCTTTGATCAGAGTGACCGGAAAACGTACAAAAAGAGTCTATAATTCTCAATTCAATGACAGAAACTGTCTAACTAACTATGGTACGATTAGAGTATAAGATGAAAAACCAGACGATTATTTGAGTTATCTGTCATTGGCAGGTAGAGAAAGCGAGGTACTTATGATATTCTGCGAAGTTGAATTTGTGACGAATGAAAAAGCAACACAGGTCTTGATTGATGCTCTGCAAGAGACGGAGAGTAAAAAAAATGAAAATCTACAAGCTTTTAATGCAATGATATCTGCTGAAGTTCCGGCACTTACTACAATGGTTTGTACGAGAATTAGCGAGAAAAGTTTTTCTTTTGTTCTTGCGACAGATCTTTGGAAAGAAGGAAAATCCAAAGTTGTTGCTAATGTGAAAAAATGGTTGCAGAATGTGTTGCATGTGAAGGGGAAACTTTCAGTAGAACAGGTTACCGTTGACGATTTCCTTTTAGATATTATGTTGGCCGAGTTAAATGATTATTTATTTATGAGTAGTAATAGAATCAAATGTCTCCTGAATGTGGATTATTTTGATAACAGACAGTTTCATGTTGATGAACATATGATAAAAGAAGCTGCATTTGGTAAGAAAAAAGCATTAGAGCAGGCAAAGAAAATTCTTGCAGATAAAACATTGTTAGACGAGTTAGAAAGAATTTATGCAGATATAAATCCGAGGGAGTTTTATGGGCATCCGGTTCACTATAAGATTAATTGCTGTTCTCCGGAGTCGGGTATGGAAATTGTTGATTTACTAATAAATGCCCTTTATGACAGAAAAAGACTGCGTGGGTGTCGTATTAATTTAGTGCATGATATTACACCGGAATGTTATGATGAATCTGATTTTAATGATTTTGTGGTTAGTGCAAAGGACAATGTGGTAGTAATCGATACGAGAGGAATTCCAAACAGCACTGAGGATGGAAGATATGCATCTGTTTATGAAGAAGTAATCCAATATATGGACAGAATAATCCATCGAAACTGTAGTGACGTTTTGTTTATTTTCATGGAAGATAACAGCTATCCGGGATTTTCCGCTGCGCTTGCAGCTCAAACACAAGAGTATTTAAGAATAGTGAATATTAACGAAGGAATAGGTGATCCGGCAGAGTCAAAGGAATATCTCAATTTTCTTGCATCTGAAAGTGAACTGAAGAATTTTTGGAGAAAAGAAGGTAATGAATTAGTCCTTACAGAAAAAGCATACACCGTTTCTGAATTGAGAAAACTGTTTCAAAAATGGAGTAATGATTGTCTCAGTAAGTTTGTATATACTGCATATGCTGATTATCAGCAAACAACTGTTAAAGTGAAACCTACATTTTCGGAAAATAAGCTTGAAGAGTTAGTGGGACTTAGTCAGGTAAAACAAATAACAAAACAGATTATTGCTACAAATGTTATTGCAAAGAAAAGGATGAAAACAATATCGACGGTCCAGTCGACATCGAAACATATGATTTTTACGGGAAATCCTGGGTCTGCAAAAACAACAGTTGCACGAATATTAGCAAGCCTGCTTAAAGAACAAGGAGTTTTGGAATCAGGGGCATTCGTTGAATGTGGAAGAGCAGACCTTGTGGGAAAATATGTCGGTTGGACTGCACAGATTGTTAAGCGGAAGTTCAAAGAGGCAAGAGGAGGAGTTCTCTTCATTGATGAAGCATATTCCTTGGTAGAGGATGGTGGTCAATTTGGTGATGAAGCAATCAATACAATTGTTCAGGAAATGGAAAATTATCGAGATGAAGTAATTGTTATTTTTGCAGGATATCCCGACAGAATGAAGGAATTTTTGGATAGAAACGAGGGCTTGAAGAGTAGGATCGCATTCCATATAGATTTCCCTGATTATTCGGTAGATGAACTGATGCAGATTATGGATTTGATGCTGACCAAAAGAGAATATAGATTAACAGAAGGTGCTAGAATAAAGGCAAGGGAATTAATGGTCTCAGGCAGTAATAAAAAGAATTTCGGCAACGGACGATTTGTACGCAACATAGTAGAACAGGCTATTATGAAACAATCATTGCGTCTGTTTGATGAAATGCAAGCTGGGAGAGAATACTCTGATGACGAATTATCTTTGTTAACGGAGGAAGATTTCAAAATTGAGGATGTTCTTCCGAAGGAAACAGGGATAAATGTTATGGGTTTTAGGGTTGCGTAGGCACGGTTGGGCTTATTGATATCCGTTATACCAGCCAAAGAAGCTGATTGAAACAGAAGAGTAGCAGGTAACGATAAAGAAAAAGAAGGGGTTCATCCCCCTTCTTTTTCTTTGATCAAATTGTCGCAGCGAAATTCATCCCTTTTAACGTATCTAAAATTGTATCATATGTGTAATTCCTATCTCTTTTTCGAGATATCGATAGATAATAAGAGAGAGAAAAATTCAATTCAGAACAGCCAAAACCTCAAATATCATCTTGAAATATTACTGTTTTTTGATATAATTATGTATATATTTACAAAAAAGTAGATGTAACATTGTAATATTTTCATTATACAATAAACACTTGTGATATATGATATTGGTAGAAATGTGAAAAATTTACGCACGTGCATCGGGTGTTTTGTGCTTTTTTGCGTATTCATGAATAATAAGCATCTGGTAGGAATATCGTAGTTCTTATCGAGTGCTTTTTATATTTATAAAATTTTCATATCTGGTAATTAGCAAGGTTGTATATGTGAAGTAAGATATAGACAGACATTATTACTGTATATGGAACAAATAAAGGAGGAGTGTATTTATGAAACAGAATAAGAAATTAGGAAGGAAGATACTGAGCACCATGCTCGTATTGGCGATGCTTATTGGGCTGATGCCGGGGATGAATATGACAGTGAGGGCGGCAACGGCTATGCCGGTTGCGGTTGATGGAGTGGTTAAGTTGGTTGAAGATGTGGAATTGTCTTCCACATGGGAACCATCCGGAGATGTTACATTGGATTTGAACGGTTTTGGTATTAAGAAAACGGGGGCAGGAAGTGTAATAAAGATCAATAACGGGGCTTCTCTTACAATAACAGACAGCAATCCTGAATCTACGCATAAATTTAGTCTTAACGAAGCAGGCTATGCGGTTTTGAATGAAGAGGCAGGCGAACTTGCCATTAACGGAGGCTATATAACAGGCGGTACTGGAATATATGAAAGTGGAATTTTTTGGGGCTCCGGCGGAGGTATATGGGTAAAAAACGGCACATGTACCATGAATGGAGGAACGGTTCTGGGAAATTCAGCTGGACAGGGTGGCGGAGTATTGGTTTATTCCGGATCATTTAATCTCAAAGGAGGTGCCATATGTTATAACAATGTCGGTATTCAATTGCGTTCAGGTAGTAATCAATATTATGCCGGTATAAGAAACACAACAGCTACGTTAAATATGACGGGCGGAGAGGTAAAGAATAACATAAATGAGGGAGTATGCGGTACGAATTATTGTTATGGTGCTTCCATAGCAAATATCAGTGGCGGCGTTATATCGAATAACGGCGGATGGGGAGTTACGGCGAATACAATAAGCATTAGTGGTTCACCATCGATCACAAATAATGATAACGGGGGCGTGTACAGTAATACACTCACACTTTCCGAAAGTCCTGTCATAAGCGGGAATACAGCGGTAGTAAATGGTACTGAAATATCAAGAAACATCTTTGTACCAAATAATCAGATTATTACTATTGCCGAACATCTTTCAAATACAGTCGCCATCGGCGTGACGCTGGGATCAACAAATGGTCTGGGTGTGTTTGCACAGGCAGCAAACGGATATAATTCAGGTGCTCTTTCGGATGACGATATTTTGAAGTTCTCCAGTGACGAGGGGAATGGAAAGTATATAATGAAGAATGACGATAATAAAGCAGAATTAGTTCTTCATAGTCACACTCTGAACGATTATACAGTCAGTGGTGATAATACCATCACTGCGACATGTACCAATGCAGACGGAGAGTGTACACTAGCGGAAGTTGACAGTCAGCATGTTGCATCTCTGACGATTGGTGCATCAGGTAGTGCCGGTGCGGATTTCACCGGAGATACAGATGTGTTTGACCCTATTCCGATGATAAATTACTATCATGCTAATGCTGACGGAACACGGGGCAGTGCACTGGATCCGATTACAACTGCACCCTTGGATGAGGGCAGATATTGGGCTGAGTTCACGCTCGGTGAACAGACCGCCCATGTGATATACGGTGTGGATTCGGTCGCTTCGATCGGCGAAGAAAGGTACACTGTGCTTCAGAATGCACTGAACGCCGTAGCAGACGGACAGACAGTCGGGCTGCTTACAGACGTCAAGGAATGTGTCACCTTTGACAAAAGCGGAGCGACTGTAAAGATAGATATGAACGGACATACGATTGACGGTGACCAGAAAGGCACGGTACTCAATATCAAAAGTGGTACGCTCATACTCGAAGGCGATGGTGTCATCACCGGTGGAAAATATAATGGTAGCGGTGGCGGCGTTGCTATCTCCGGCGGCAGCGTATTCAAAATGAATAGTGGTACTATCGAAGGCAATTCCGCATCCAACGGCGGTGGAGTTTCTATTGCAGCGAATGCGACTTTTGAGATGAATGGTGGTACAATCCAGTACAACGAAGGCTATACCTATACTGCAGGTGTTTTTTTGGAAAGTTCGGCCAATTTCACCATGAGTGGTGGAACAATTAGGTTTAATGTTGGCAAGGACTACGGC
>CAJOPP010000334.1 GCA_905236365.1 uncultured Lachnospiraceae bacterium | reverse complement strand
ATCATGCACAAAATGGGCGGAGAGCTTTTTGCCCAAAGCCAGGAAGATGGCATGGCATTTGTGGTGGTATTGCCGTTGTAGCGCTTGAGAAATAATGACTTGACACAAGTAAAGAGTTATGCTATTTGTTATATCGAAGCAAAGAGGCTCAGGATGATTCCTGGGCATTTTTTGGTTACATTTAAGAGAAAAAGACCCGCGAGGATCGTAAGGATAAAAAAGGAGTAGGGAATATGTTAAAAGGGCGGTATGAACTTCTGGACCCAATCGGGCAGGGCGGATTTGCAGTGACATATCGGGCAGTTGACCATCTGGTGAACAGATTCGTGGCGATTAAGGTTTCGACAACATCTCTGCAATATGAAGCGCAAATACTTCGGACATTGGAACATGTTCCGTATATTTCTCATATATATGATTATTTTGTGATTGACGGGAAGGAATATCTTGTGATGCGTCTGATAGAAGGCACATCACTGGCAAGGAGAACGAAAGCAGAAGGTGATCCGATTACCGTGGGAGAGCTGATGAGAGGACTGCCTTCGTTGGTGACAGCACTTGACCAGATCCATCGCCATAACATTATTCATCGGGATATCAGTCCGGGCAATCTCATGCTGTCTCCGGACGGGGCGATTTATCTGCTTGATTTTGAGTCGGCGACATCAATAGGTCCAGACATGCTAAGTAATCGGCGGGTGTACACGCACAAGGGCTTTCATGCACCGGAGCATTTAAAGTCCGGTTTACAGAGCGTGGAAATGGACATTTATTCTCTCTGCGCAACGATCACTTATCTGCTTACAGGGCATGGTGTTCCGGAGCCGGAGGATCGCCGGGCAGCAGATCCCATGCCACGCATCCTGCTTGACAGTTCGCTGTCCAAAAGGCAGCAGAATGCAGTCTTAAAAGGCCTGCGCACGGACATAGACGGGCGTTATGCGGATATTCTGTCGTTTGCACACGACTTTTTTGGAGCGGAAATGTTCCCGGTTCAAACGCCGGATGCATATCCGGTGCGCTATAGTGCCAAGACGGACATTGGGAACAAGCCCGTGAATCAGGATAATTTTATGATTGACGGGCTGATTCCGTATATCGATGAAGATTGTGAGGTCAGCGGAGAGATCATCTGTGACAGTTCTGACATGCACATAGTTGCAATTTCGGATGGGGTATCCAATTCCTGCTATGCGGAGCTTGCATCCAAAGCGGTGATTCAGGCAGTAACACATTTCATAGAGCAATACAGATATAGTGATAATACTCCGGAGAATCTTCTGGAGGAACTGTTGGATCAGATCAACGAAAAAATCATTTCACTCAGTAAAAAAATAGGAAATACGGCAGCCACTTTGGCGCTCGTTTTGTGGAAAGATGATCGTTATTATGTCGCGGGCATTGGGGATAGTGCCGTTTACAGAGTCAGTAAAGGAAAATTGGAACTGTTGACAGTCCCACATACCAAAGCGGCAGAGAAGATGAAACAAGGACAGCCTGTCACATTGCCGGATCTGCATACATTGACAGCTTATCTGGGCAAGAAAGGAAGCGCCGGAGGACAAATGGCAGATTATAGAAGCGGGAAGATACTGAAAGGGGATAAATTCCTGATTTGCTCTGACGGCATATCAACAGGTCTTGCGTCGGATGAGATAAAAAGAGTCATGGAAAAGAAAGTCGAGCAGAGTATTCCTGCATTGTGGAAATATGTGAAAAAGAGAAAAATAAAAGATAATTGCTCGGCGGTCATTTTGGATTTTGACAATTTTCACGGAGTGAAATTTTAAGCCGGAATATGAGCAAAAGGAAAGCAGCGTAGCCACGACTTTGCAAATGGTGTCGGATCCTATGTCAATTCGGTTAATTATTCTATTGACAAATGCCCAAAAAACTGATACATGTAACATCATGAGACAATTTTGCCAGGAGATAATTCCGAAGCATTATTACTACAAAACATAAACATAGGAGTATTAACCATGGAAACGACTTTCATACTTTTACAGCAGGTTTTTATCATGTTTCTGCTTGCTGCCGTTGGATTCATTGCTTTTCGTACAGAAAAAATAACGAATGAAGGAAGCAAGACGATAGGAAATCTTTTAATCTATATTTCGCTGCCTTCTGTCATTATCAAAGGATTTTTGGTGGAACGCACACCGGAGAGGATGATGGGACTTCTGATCAGCATGATCACAGCGGCTGTCATTCTCCTCATTTGTATCCTGATTTCGAGGATTTGCTTT
>CAJOPP010000333.1 GCA_905236365.1 uncultured Lachnospiraceae bacterium | reverse complement strand
GTACCGTTGCGTTTAAAGTTAAGCGAAATGCCTGAGACCTTAGCGAGGTACGAGCTTAGTTCGAAGGTATGCTTTAGCTCGTGCCCGGAATGGAAAACATATAACATGTCCGGCAACGTCCGGCTTAAGTAAATGACATTGCGTCTGAACAGTAACGGAGGTGCAATTATTATGATTGAAAAGATAAATCCATTTAAGCAAATAATAGAAACAATGAAAGCCTTTTATTATACCGAAATATTTTACCGGTTACGCAGACAGTCTACAGGAAGCAAATTTCTTGTGGCATTGATTGCAAGTGCAATTGCATGTTTTTGTACATTTATCATTGGTGGTTGGAAGTTTGGACGGGATAAAGCATGGGATGAAATCATGCAAGCGATGCCGGATTTTACCTATAGTGATGGTCAGTTGGTATGCGAAGCGACATATGATAAAAAAGTGGATGAGTTTTATCTGGTAGTAGATACGGATGTGAATGCATGGACGATAGCAGGACAGGATAAAGAAGCAAAGGGAATTGATGTTACGAACAAAATTAATAAAGTAATGCAGGATTCCTCTGTTGATAAGGCTGTTTTTGTCAGTAGAACCAATATGGTAATGGTTCAGAAAAGAGGAAACGAGATATCGCATTCGAAAGAAAAGTGGACAGATGTTTTCGGACTCTTTGGAATTACCGGTTTGACAAAAGCACAGGTACAGGGGGGATATAAGCGAGTCATTATGATGATCGCAGCGATTCTGTTTTTTGTAGTTCTTCCGTTTCGAATGTTAGGGGTCTTTTTCTATGCAATGTTATGGGCGATCATTGCACTGCTCCTCAATGCCATACATAAAAGTGAGGAAGATTTCACAACGTTGTATTGGATCAGTTTTTATATGCAGATTAGCTTTATGGTAATTATTGCATTGTTGAAACTCTTTGTTTCGTGGAGGACAAGAGTGACAGTGATTGCGTTGCTCATTTATTATATTATTATGATGAGCAGGGTGTTGAAAAATGGTGCTCCGGTGGAAAATGTGTCCGCTAATTATGGCGGAAGTTCCGGTTTTGGTGCGGTGCAGGATGATTTTACAAGTTTTATGCGTGAATCTGAGACTTCAATGATGACGCAGAACATACTATCAGAAGTTGAGCAGCAGGAAACGTTCATACAACCGGATTCATTCCAACGGGGAGAAGCATTCGCACAACCGGATCCATTCCGGCAGCCGGAAGAAAGTCAGGAATCGGGCACTTCGTCAACAGAATAGTTATCAACAAGGTAGGAAGCAGAGTCTCTGAATGTAATGGGATTGTCTTTAAAAAAGATGATTCGTTATGATTCAAATTCAACAGAGAAAAGGGCGAAAGAAGTTGATGATATGAATGGAACTTACAGGAAATACAAAGAGAAAGGGAGAACAAAGAGGTGGAACAGTTATTTAATCTGCTAAAGGAAGGTGTAACAGCGGCACATACGATCGAATATATGAAAACATATCTTTGTGATAGACAGTTTGTGGAGCTTGATCTGGAGCAGGAATGGCAATTACAGGAAAATGGAAGATATTATGTAAATTTATATGGTACAAATGGGCTTGCTTTTCGTGTTGGAAAGAAAGGGGTGAAGCCGTCTGCTTTTCGAATTGCTATGGCACACAGTGATTATCCGAATTTTCAGATCAAACCAAATCCGGAGATGGGAGGACGATATGCCACCGGATTAAACGTAGAAATTTATGGAGGAATGTATCAAAAATCCTGGTTGGATCGGCCGTTGGGTGTTGCGGGCAAGGTTATAGTGGCAGGAAAATCAGTACTTCATCCACAGGTGTTGTTATATAGGAGTGATAAACCACTTTGCCTGATTCCGAGTCTGGCAATTCATATGGATCGGGAACTGAATAAAAAAGGCGCCCTGGATGTTGCAAAAGAATTGGTACCGATTATGACGTTATGCTCTGACGGAGATTTATTACAGGAGGTAGCAGATACCCTGAGAGTCAAAAAGGAAGAAATACTGGATTATGATCTTTATCTGTATAATCCGGAAAATCCCCAGATTGCAGGTTTGGATTCTTCGATGCTTGTATCACCAAGACTGGATAATCTGACTTCGGTGGGAGCTATTCTGGACGCTTTGGAACAGGTAGGGACAGTTGCGGATCAAACGGTAGATGTTATGGCAGTATTTGATAATGAAGAGGTGGGGAGTCTGTCCAAGCAGGGGGCAGACAGTGAACTGCTTACGATGGTATTGGAAAAAATAGGTCGTGCACTATATGGAAAGGATTTCCAAATCAGTGAGGTTTTAAAAGAAAGTTTTCTTCTTTCTGTGGATGTGGCACATGGCAGTCATCCGAATTATGAAGAGAAGAGTGATTCGACGAATAAAGCGGATTTGGGAAAAGGATTTTGCATCAAACGCAGTGTGGGGCAGAAGTACGGAACGACGGCGGAGAGTGCGGCAGTGTTGAAACAGCTTTGCAAGATTAATGAGATTCCGTATACGATTGCGATTAACAAAACCGGAATACCGGGAGGAAGTACATTAGGTCCGATCGTGACGTCTCATTTACCGTTTCCGTGTGCTGATGTTGGAATGCCGATTTTGGCAATGCATTCAGCATCAGAGTTGGGAGCGGTAGCGGATTATGAAGCATTAAAGCAGCTGTTGACTGCATTTTATACCGTGCCCGATGCTTAACTGTGAAGCCAAAGGCTGAACGGTTACAGATAAATAATCTGAGATAACTGTTTAGGTAGCATCTTGCATTAACTGCAAGATGTGTATGAAATGTATATTCTACGATGCAACAGGTATGCATGTGCGTCAGCATAATGCCTGTTGCATATCTGTTCAGCTCTGCTGAATAGATATGTTTGAAGAATAATAGATATGCTTGAAGCAAAATAGATATGATAGAAGAAAATATACACTGCATAAAAAGAACCCAGATGTACATACTATCAGCAGCG
>CAJOPP010000332.1 GCA_905236365.1 uncultured Lachnospiraceae bacterium | reverse complement strand
TGTCAAAGTCAACATCTCCGCAAAGTTTATTATTTTCATTGCGATGAATTCCTACGTCAATGACAACCGCACCCTCTTTTACATAAGAAGCATCAATCATCTTGGGCTTACCAATTGCTACCACCAGTATATCGGCACGCTTACAGACCTCTTTCAAATTTCTGGTTTTGGAATGGGTAATCGTAACGGTTCCATTTTCCCGAAGCAGTAAAAGTGCCATTGGTTTTCCTACAATGTTGCTTCTTCCAATAACAACGCACTCTTTTCCTTCTATCTCAATATTACTTCTCTTTAATAATTGAATAATTCCGGCAGGAGTACAGGATACAAATCCTTTTTGACCAATACTCAAAGCACCTACACTCTGCGGATGGAATCCATCTACATCTTTTTTCGGTGATATTGCTTTAATCACAGTATCTTCGTCAATATGTTCCGGTACAGGAAGCTGAACGAGTATTCCGTGAATAGCATCATCCTGATTCAATCGCTCAATCAGGGCAATCAACTCTTCCTGTGTTGTTTCCTCTGGAAGTTCATAACTCTCTGAACGAATACCGATATATTCACAAGCCTTTTTTTTATTTCCTACATATACTGAAGATGCCGGATCATTTCCGACTTGAATTACAGCCATACCGATTTCTTTTCCCTCGGTCTTCAATGCCGCTACCTTTTCTTTTAATTCATCTTTAATCTGTTGACTAATTAATTTACCATTGATCAATTGTGCCATATATATATCCTCCTTTTTCATTTACGATTCAACAATAAACCTACTAAAACAGACCAACTATCTTGTCATTCACTACATCAATCTTTTCAGCAGCAGGAATCTTCGGAAGTCCGGGCATTGTCATGATAGAACCTGTAATCACAACCACAAACCCTGCACCGGCATTCACATACACATCTCTTACATTGATGTCAAAATTCTCCGGCCGTCCAAGTTTGCTTTGATCATCGGATAAAGAATATTGCGTCTTTGCCATACATACCGGAAAATGACCATATCCCAAAGAAGTGATTTTCTCTAACTGTGATTTTGCTGCTGCAGTATAGTTGACACCGTTTGCACCATAAATCTTAGTTGCAACCGTTTGAATCTTGTCCTCTAAAGACATCTCATCATCATATAGCATTTTAAAATCTGCTTTTTTGTTTTCTAATGTATCCACTACTTTGGCAGCTAATTCCAATCCACCTTCTCCACCTTGTTCCCAAACTTTCGCCAGGGCAAACTCGCAACCTTTTTCTTCTACAAATTGCTTCACAAAAGAGAGCTCTTCTTCCGAATCTGTAATAAACTGATTGAGAGTAACAACAATCGGAACACCGAATTGTTGTAAATTCTCAATATGCTTCTCCAAATTTACAATTCCTTTTTTCAAAGCTTCTACATTTTCATTTCCAAGTTCCGTCTTCGCTACTCCACCATTATATTTCAAAGCACGCACCGTAGCTACCAAAACAATAGCATCAGGAGCAATACCTGCTTTTCGGCATTTGATATCTAAGAATTTCTCTGCACCAAGATCTGCACCAAAACCAGCCTCCGTTACAACAATATCCGAAAGTTTCAAAGCTAATTTTGTGGCACGCACAGAATTACATCCATGAGCAATATTTGCGAAAGGTCCACCATGAACAAATGCAGGTGTATGCTCTAATGTCTGGATGATATTTGGCTTAATGGCATCCTTTAACAACGCAGCCATAGCACCTACTGCTTTCAAATCTGCTGCAGTGACCGGATTGCCATCTGTAGTATAAGCTACAACAATCTTACCAAGCTTATCTTTCAAATCTTCCATATCATTTGCAAGACATAAAATTGCCATAATCTCAGATGCCACAGAAATTACGAAATGATCTTCTCTCACATAACCGTCCATTTTATTTCCCAAACCAACTACAATGTTTCGAAGAACACGGTCATTCATATCCAGACAACGTTTCCAAACGATCTGCCTCGTATCAATATTTAAGGAATTACCCTGCTGAATATGATTATCCAGCATCGCTGCCAATAAATTATTAGCCGCCGTAATCGCATGGAAATCTCCGGTAAAATGAAGATTCAGATCTTCCATCGGAACAACCTGCGAATAACCACCACCTGCTGCTCCACCTTTTATACCAAAGCATGGTCCGAGAGATGGCTCACGAAGTGCAATGGATGCTTTTTTTCCCATCTTATTAAGAGCCTGTCCAAGACCAACCGTGACTGTTGTCTTGCCCTCACCAGCCGGAGTTGGATTGATTGCTGTCACCAATACAAGCTTTCCATTTTCATTTGTTTCAATCCTTTTGATCAATTCATCGGAAAGCTTTGCCTTATACTTACCATAGAATTCCAATTCTTCTTCTGCAATATCCAGCTTTGCAGCAACCTCTTTAATATGTACCATTTTTGCTTCCTGTGCAATTTCGATATCTGTCTTCATAAGACCCTCCTTGTGCTTCTTTGTGCAATATTGCAATTGTTCTTTACCTTAAAATCTTTTTCATTGTAGCGATATATGTCCGGTTCGTCAATATCAAATTGTAAATATACTGTAACTGTTCAACCTTAAGGTTACTGTTCAGACGCAATGTCATTTACTTAAGCCGGACGTTGCCAGATATGTTATATGTTTTCCATTTCGGGCACGCTTTCGCTTAACTTTAAACGCAACGGTACTAAACTCATGACTCCTATGGTCGTCAT
>CAJOPP010000331.1 GCA_905236365.1 uncultured Lachnospiraceae bacterium | reverse complement strand
CATTATTTGATGAAAAAGGTAATATGAATAATTGGTGGCAGGAAGAAGATTATAAAAAATTTGAGGAATTACAAAAAGAAGTAATTGATTATTACAATGAATATAAATTAGATGGTAAAGCTGTAAATGGCAAACAGACAGTAGGAGAAAATATTGCAGATTTAGGCGGGATGTCCTGTATAGTAGATATTGCTGAAAGAAATGGTGCAACGAAAGAAGAATTTAAAGAAATGTTTAAAGCATATGCAAATATCTGGGCAAGTAAATCAACAGAAGGATACACGAAGCTATTACTAATTATGGACGTACATTCTCCGGATAAAGTACGAGTAAATGCAGTATTATCCTCTATAGATGAATTTTATAATACATTTGACATAAAAGAAGATGACGGGATGTATAAAGACGGGGAAGAACGATTAAAAGTATGGTAATATGAAAAAGTACTTAATTGTAACTGTTCAGGTAGCATTTCGCATTTACTGCGAGATGTGTACAAAAGTGTATATCTCAGACAGAGATGCCCCCCCTCTAAGCAAAGCGTAGGCGGGGCAGGAAACTTGTCTCAGGCGGGGTTCAATCTCCGTCTGAGATATACGCTCCGCGAGGATGTTATACAATTTCTAACAATGTATTTACAATAATATCATTTTGCTCCGGTTTCATAAAGCAGAAACGGATATATTTTTCGCCTAAACCTTCATAATCCGTACAATCCCGAATCATAAGTCCCTTCTTAATACAATATTCAAAGACCTCGGAGGCAGTCTGTTCCTCTTTTAATAATTTTATCAGAATAAAGTTTGAAGCAGGTTTAAATACCTTGATGGTCTTGCGGCTTGAAAGTGCAGAGAACACCAGATTTCGTTCTGTCTGAATCAGACTTTTTGTCATATTGATATAATGCTCATCCTCAAACATAACACCCGCAACGGAAGCATAGGTATTGATGTTCCAGGGAATATTCCCATTGGAGTTCATATCCAGAAATGTACGGTTGCTTGTGATGGCGTAGCCTAACCGGATTCCCGGTGCCGCAAAGAATTTGGAAACGCTTCGCAGGACGATCAGATTATCATACTGGTTTACCAAAGAAATTGCAGAAATCGTATCGACATCCTTTACAAATTCTACATACGTTTCATCCACCATAACGAAGATTCCGAGTTTGGAACAATAATTCACAATCAGCTTCATCTCTTGTGTAGTCAGAGCTTTCCCGGTTGGATTGTTGGGGTTACAAATGATCAGAAGTTTGATGGAGTTGTTCAGTGCCTTTGGAAAGAGATTCACATCCAGTTCAAAATCATCTATATTTTTTAACATATAGTTCTTTACACTGCTGCCAAAAAGCTTTGCGGTTCTTGCATATTCCGAGTAAGTCGGTCCGATGATCATGGTCTGCTTAGGCTTTAATGTCTCAAACGTAAGGCGAATCAGATCCGATGTTCCGTTACCTAAAATCAATTGATCTTTTTGTGCACCACAATAGTTACAAATTGATGTTTTTAAAGAAATATAATCCCGATCAGGATATGCTTTGATCGCATCTATATTATCGATCAGTGCCTTTCTCGCCATTGGAGAAATACCAAGAGGATTCACATTTGATCCATATGGAACGATAGATTCGATGTCAAGATCATAACGTTTTGCAATTACTTCCAAGTCACTTCCATGAAAGGCATTCTGTACATTGCCCATAAATATTACCTTCTTTCTATCTTTGTCTTTCAAAATATGAGAAAATTTGTTATAATCAGAATATCTGTATATATATTGGTATATTGTTATGTCCGAATCCTGTCTGATTATTACCCATGATCAGGATTGCAAAAGACATTTATTGAACAAATCCATGCCAATCAATTATACATGCAAGCGATAAAAACATCAAGACAAAGTAATGAATAACTTACCATGGTGGTTATAGTTCAGGTTACTGTTCAGACGCAATGTCATTTACTTAAGAATTTGCCAATACACAGTTGCCGGATATGCTATATGTTTTACCATGTAGGGCT
>CAJOPP010000330.1 GCA_905236365.1 uncultured Lachnospiraceae bacterium | reverse complement strand
GTGCAATTGTTCTCTTTTTCATGTGACTCCTCCCATTCTCAATCCATTGTGTTATTGTCTGTTTTCGGAGCGTCTGAATTCTTTGATGGAATTCAGCGCCTCTTATCCATATAGACAGGATTGACCGGAGTCACGTCACATATTTTTTAAATTTTTTATACGACACGGAAAGCCTTGATCAGAATGATCCAGGCCAGCCCGTAATAGGTTACGACTGCGACCAGATCATTCACGGTGGTGATCAGGGGACCCGATGCTACTGCCGGATCAATCTTCATCTTATGGAAGAACATCGGGATCATTGTTCCCACCAGACTGGAGATCACCATTGCAACCATCAGCGCAATCCCCACGCAGCCTGAGATCATGAATGCATGACCTGCCGGAGTATGCTTCAACACACAAACATACAATCCGATGAAAAGAAATGCCATACCTCCCAGAAACAATCCGTTGAAAAAACCAACCTTCATTTCTTTGCCGACCAGCAGGAGTCTTTGCTTAGCCGTTAGTTTTTCATCCATCAAGACACGAATGGTCACTGCCAGAGACTGTGTTCCCACATTACCTGACATATCCAGAATCAATGATTGAAAACAGATCACGATCGGCAGTACTGCCACTACCGATTCAAAGACGCCCACCACAGAGGACACGCCCATACCCAAGAATAACAGTACGATCAGCCATGGCAGACGTTTTTTCATGCTCTCACGAGTGGTCTCCTTTAAATCCTCTTCTGCAGTCAGACCAGCCAGCTTAGCATAGTCGTCACCCATCTCATCATCCACTACCTCAACGATATCCTGTGCGGTAATGATACCAAGTATCTGCCCGTCCTGCGCCAGAACAGGGATAGAATCCTCAGCATAGTCCTTGATTCTTTCAATACAATCACTGATCCTGTCGTGATCAGTCACATAAGGGTAGGAAGTACTGATCAAATCTTCCAGACTATCGTTTTCTCTGGCAATGATCAGATCTTTCAGATCAAGTGCGCCATAGAAATGTTCTCCATCATCCACCACGTAGATGGTCGAAATATTGTCGTTTTCTCCCGCCTGCCGGATCAGTTCATGCATCGCCTGTCGGATGGTAAGGTCATTTTTGATCGCCACGAAGTTGGTGGTCATGTAACTACCGATTTCATCATCCTCATAGGAGAGAATCAGATTTACATCACGGCTGGAGTCATCATCCATCAAATTGACCAGCTGTTCCTGTGTGGATTGGTCCATTTCCTCCAGCACATCTACAGCATCGTCCGAATCCATGTGGGAGATCACCTCTGCCGCACTCTTTAGATCAACCTCTTGGATATATCGGTTGACATCCTCAATATAGGTGAAGATCTCCGCTACCTTTTCCGCACCCAGAATCGGATATATTTTTTTGCGTTCTTCTGCTGTCAGCTGTTCCAACGCATCTGCTATATCATTTTCATGATAGTCGGATAATCTGTCCAGGAGCTCTTCCTCGGGAAGATTGCTTCGTAGGATTTCCAACAGTTCTTCTACATATTTTGGTTCCTTCAAAATTTCTTTTTCCATTTTATGCCTCTCTTTCTGATGCTCCTGTAGCATTTTATATTCAAAGGTAGCTGTCCCTTTTCAAACACGCCATCAGAGCACAAAAAATCACCGCTTCAGGTTTCCCCTAAGCAGACCAATCGGTTACCTGCTGTGTAGTATAGGAAATTCCTTATACGGTGAACATGAGAAGACATATAAAAACAGTATCTATGAATAGCAAAACCTAAGTCCGGTAAAAATCCACAGATAATCGCGCCATATATTCCTTCTTATGATCACCGCAATTGGTACTTCGTCCCGTACTATCGCAACTGTCCATGAATTTTCACCTCCTGAATTTTATCATCTCAATCATTCTATGCCCTTATAAAAGGATTGTCAATCCCTATAACAAGTGAACTACCCATTTAAAAATTTCTAAATTTCACTGCCCGCTTCATCGACCTCGTGTCTTCGCTCCGCTACGGACTGTTTCTGCGAAACGCTCGCAATTCTACCGACATCATAATATTCTCAAAAGCGCCAATCATAACAGCCGTTACTCAATTCCGCGGATCAGTTCCTCCCATTCTGTCTCATTCAGACTGATGCCATCCAGCCTCACAGTATAGACATATCCCTGTACCTGCCATTCCGCTCCGGTACGCTGCATTCCATCGCCTTTCATCATGACCTCCACACCATTTATCTCCCAGGTCTCTACGACATCATAGACTGTGGCGTCGTTTTTGATCCAATCTTCCGAATCCGCATATGTTTCCCACGCCTTCCGAATCCAATAACGATCCGTGCGGTCCTCGTTTGCAAAGCACACTTCGATTCCCCTATCCTCTATTGCATAAATGTCAGTCAGTTCATACCCGTCCAAGGGCTCATCCACAACCAGAGAAAATCCTGCAATCTTCTCCGCTTCTGCCATGGTATTACAATAGATTTCTACGGTCTGCGCATCCTTTCCGGTCTGATTCATTGTTGAAGCTTCGTCGGTGACTGCCTCTGCTGTTTCCGCATAGCTGCTATTACTTGCACTTTCCGAAGCTACTTCTTCTTTTTCTGCAGTCGATTCTTCGTTTGATGTAGCGGTTTTACCCGCAGAATCGGAAGAATAATCGGACATGGTAGTGTTGCTGATGAAATCTCCTTGCATCACATTACGATAGATACCATAGGATACCAACAGAACCACCGCAGCCGCCATGACTGACCAAACCTTAGCATGCTCTCGAAAATAATAGACTAACTTTGGTGCACCGCCGCGTTTTTGTTCAAACGTGCCCGGATCTGCCTCTTCTATATACTCTTCTTTAATATCTCCAAGTGCTTCCATGATATCCTTTTCTGTCATGATTTACCTCATTTCTGTGTGATCTTCTCATATGAAATGCAAACTCATATCGCGCTCACATTATTTTCACTGCTGAAACTGCTTAGACCGACTATACTTCTATAATATTTTCAGGAAACCGTAATTCCTTCCCGCTCCAGAGCTTCCTTGAGTTTATTGCGCGTTCTCAGCAGCATCATTTTGATCTTACTCTCACTATAACCATAATCCCGGGCAATCTCGCTCACAGAGCAGACATACCAATAACGACGCACAAATATTGTCCGCTCCTCCGCCTTCAGTGTTGCCAGAAACCTATTCAGACATTCCGTGAGAACCATCCGATCTACCACACTTTCCGTATCGGTGTTATCTGCAATACATTCTGCCAACTCCTCCAGACAGTACGCTGTCTGTCCTTCTCCTCTCTTGATCGCATGATAGCTTTCATAACGATTCAGGGCCAGATTTCTGGTGATTTTCCCAAGAAACGCTTTCAGAATTCCGGGTCGGTTAGGCGGCATGGCATTCCATGCCTGCAGACAGGTGTCATTCACGCACTCGTCCGAATCCTCTTTGTTGTATAAAATATTCCAAGCAATCGTATAACAATATTTTCCGTACTTCTCAGTGGTCTGCCGGATTGCATTCTCCGAACGTTCCCAAAATAATTGTACGATTTCCTGATCTCCCAACATCTTTTTTTCCTCTTTATATTTGTATTCTTTTGCCTTACGGTTCAGTTCTCTTTTGGTTCTTTTCTCTTTTTTCTTTGTTCTCTTTGTTCATTTCTTTTTATCATATCTTTTACGATTCTCTTGTCTTACAGTCTTTACTATATGTAATTTGATTCTATTCTGAAACCATGTGGTTGTCAATGCCCTCAAAGGTATTGCCAGTTAGAAGGTCTCCATAAAGTTGGCATGAGTCTAATGCTGCATCCCCAAGAAATGTTTTGGGATGAATCAGTGGATGGCGTGTGTCGGCTTTGGCAGAATCAATAGCCCGACAGATTGGTTCGGTTAAATCCACAATGTTATCAAATTCAAGCTGGAGATCCTCTAAAAAAGTCCTGCTTGGATCGGGTGATTTTAGAAGCATCCGGGACTTTAGAAAAACCACAGAACTCACGAAGTGGTTTTGAATATGCAAGAAAAGTTAAAAGAAGCTGATCTGTGGGGATAGAGAAAATACGTTGGATAATCAAAGCCCATAGTAAGGCG
>CAJOPP010000329.1 GCA_905236365.1 uncultured Lachnospiraceae bacterium | reverse complement strand
GCAAAAATCGGAGGTAAGAATTACAAGTCTGATAATAGCAAATACATTTATACTTATACACATTACTAATAAAGCATAGGCAGGAAACAGCACTCTGTACAATGGTAAAGCTGATACCTTTATTGGAATACGAGTGCTGGATATCGCCATTCACAAGATAGATGGAAGTATTCAAATGATCAAAAGGTTTGGATATAAGGATTTTAAATACAGGCTGTCTTAAAAGGTGATATAAAAAATAAAAAGAGAAGGTTCACACCTTCTCTTTTTATGAGGGGGAGAATTTAAATACAAGTAACTTATAAGTAACTTGTATTCATATGAAAAGTTCTTACAAGATATAGTATAGTGAATAAATGTGAAAAAGTCGTGTCCGAAATGTTGCGAAATTATGAATGAAAACTTAATAATTTGTGTGATTGGCTGGGAAAAGGGGAAAGGCAGTACACAAATAATAATAATCTGTGTACTGCCCGGTCTATGAGAGCTGATTGAAGCTACTGACATTTCCGACGACTGGTCTTGCATCCTTGCCATAGCAGCCGCTTGTTAGAAGTAATGTATCATCATTTGCATTACAGGCGGTTTGTAAAAAAGAATCAAACTTTTGGGTTTTCTTAGATTTTTTTACGAGTTGCCGTTTGCTTTGTTGATGGTTGAACTTTGAAGTTGCCAATATCGCAAAAACGGGATTGACAGCTTGTGAGTACGTTTGTGCATTCATAGTAATCTCCTCCTTGAAATTACGTCAGAATGCCATTAGCTTCTAATATATATATCGGTAAAATGTCTGAAATTCTTTAAGCATTTGTTTCGTTTTTCCAATCATCGATGCCCTTCATAACGGCATCATAGGTTTTCTGGGAAATATCCGGAAGATCGCCACCCCAAAGCTTGGATGCTTCCTTGAACCCTTTCTCAATTGCGTTACGCATTTCTTCTGCTTTGGAACTGTCACCGCCGGTAATCGCCTTGGCAAAATCCAAAATACGTTCTGAGGTCTGCTTAACTCCCCAATAACCGTCTTCGGAGATATCCTCTGCGGCCTGCTTGGCAGTTGCCTCATCAACTTTGATACTTCCGTCTAATATACCCTGACGGAACTGACTCCAGATGCTTGCATTGTCAGAAGCTTTTCCCTGTTTGGAGATTAATTGCTCTACGATTCCCTGTAACTGGGAAAGACGTGCATCTGCATCTGCTTTTAGTTTTTCAATGGTTTCACTGTCGACTTTGCTGTTTTTCTTGGAAGTAACAGACTCTGCATTTGCTGTACAATCTTTTGAAGGTTCATAGATAACACCTATGTCCGATGTGGTTTCTGTAGCAGATGTGCTGCTCTTCGCTTCCGTGCTCTGATCGGCACCTTTGATCTTTGAAATCAGGTTACTTGTGTAAGTATTGCTTCCTACATTGTTCAGATTCATAATATACCCTCCTTGGTTATTTTAAAATTTCACGGAACCGGACAAGCCCGATTAGTGAAAGGTCTTTGAGTACGCAGTGTAATATCTGTGTGTTTCAATACTTTGTATAAAACGGATTCTTTATGTAACATACAAAGAAAAGACATATCTATTCAGCAGGGCTGAACAGTTACGACAATACATTATTTCTAATATGATATCGGAAAAAAACGGAATTTTATTAAGAGAAAAACAAAAAAAGTTTACAAAACTTTCATGCCTGATTTCGTGAAAGTATTATGAACGGATCAATATAGTTTGCATGGTGTCTGAACACGCAGTTAAGAAAGTTTTTTATCGAAAAATAGTTTTGGAAGATGGGGGCGTACGTCTGAACAGTAACCGTCAAGTTGCACAAATAATATGCTTTTCCATAAATCAAGTGGATAAAACGAATTTAAAATGGTATACTGTATACAATAATTATGTTTGAGGGTCAAAACGATGCATTTTCGTGTGAAGCTGCACGGATAATATGTATTTTAGCTCAATCGGGCAGGAGAGGTAGGAAATCATGGAAAATACATTACAGCTAAAGGCATATGCCAAGATCAATCTGGGACTGGACGTGGTAAGAAAGAGGGAAGACGGATACCATGAGGTTCGGATGATCATGCAGACGGTAAAACTATATGATAAGTTAACCTTTCGTCTGTTAGAAGAAAATGAGATTCGCATCAAAACAAATCTGGGATTTCTTCCGGTGGATGAGAATAATCTGGTGTATCGTGCTGTCAGGCTTTTGAAGGATACATACCATGTGGAGAAGGGAATGGAGATTGATCTGTTTAAATGCATTCCTGTTGCGGCAGGTATGGCAGGGGGAAGTACAGACTGTGCTGCTGCGTTAGTGGGTGCATCCAGATTGTTTGGATTGCGTTTAAGTAAGCAGAAGTTGATGGAGCTTGGAGTCAGACTGGGAGCGGATGTTCCGTATTGTGTGCTTCGTGGAACGGCTCTTTCCGAGGGAATCGGTGAGGTACTTACTTCATTGCCAGCGATTCCGGATTGCCAGATTCTGATTGCAAAACCGCCGATTTCGGTATCGACTAAGTATGTCTATGAACATTTGGATGCCAATGGATTAGAGGAGCATCCGGATATTGATGGTATGGTACAAGCGATTCGTGATGGAAATCTTTACGGTATTACGGATCGTATGGAAAATGTATTAGAGACCGTTACGATTCCAAAGTATCCGGTGATTCAGAAAATCAAAGATTGTATGAAAGAAGAAGGTGCGGTAAATGCACTGATGAGTGGTTCAGGACCAACTGTATTCGGTATTTTTGAAAAGGAAGAAGATGCGGTAAGGGCACAAGAAAGAATACGAAAGCAGAATTTGGCCGGTCAGGTATATGTAGTTCGCCCGTTTAATCAAAATGTACAAGAATGAGCAAAGTGACGGTTGAACATGCATAAGCCGAAATATTATAAAGTCAAGACTCGCTTGCGAGTCTTGCACGCCGGATTCGGGTCAGCTTTAGCTGACAAATTCCTAACCGAATCCGTGCGCATCCTCGCG
>CAJOPP010000328.1 GCA_905236365.1 uncultured Lachnospiraceae bacterium | reverse complement strand
TTCCTAACCGAATCCGTGCGCATCCTCGCGGAGCGTTTTAACTCAGTCGGAGCTTGTACCCCGACTGAGTTAAAAACAGACAGAATAACTTGATAAATAACAGATAGAACATGTTTTTGAGGAGGGATTTCCTGTGAAGAAGATTGGAATCGGCTTCTGTAAAAAGAGCTGTATTGTGGGCCGGTATGAGAAATGATTGGATTTCGAACAGAGAAAAGAACAGAAATGGAGATAAGGTATGGAACTACAACAATTACAATATTTTCTGGTTGCGGCAAAATACGAGCATATCACGAAAGCGGCTAATTCTTTGCATATCGCACAGCCGGCGTTATCGCAGTCCATCAAGCGATTGGAAGCGGAACTGGGAGTAAAACTGTTTGACCGAAAAAAGGGTGGAATTGCATTGAGTGATTCCGGTAAACTTTTGGTTGAGGAATTAAAACCAATCATGAAAAGTCTGGATGATCTGCCGAAGAAGTTAGCGGATTCAGCAAGAAAACAGTATCAGACAATTCATTTAAATGTACTGGCAGCGTCGGTTTTGGTAACAAATTGTATTATTGCATATAAGGCGAAACATCCGGAGGTAAATTTTCAATTTGTGCAAAGTGAAGCATCGACGGATTACGACCTGTGTATTACGGCAACATTGCCAAGGAGAAACCCGGGACTTAATCAGATTACGTTGGAGGAAGATTTTTTTCTGGCTGTACCGGCAACTTCAAAATATGCACATTATGACGATATCGATCTGGCAGAAGTAGCAGAGGAAGGGTTTATTGTCATGGCGGACACACGGCCAATCCGAAGAATCTGCGATCAGTTTTGCCTGGAAGCAGGATTTGCACCGGAGATCGTTTTTGAAAGCATGAATTTTGAAGCAGTGCGAAGCCTGATCAGTGCAGGGTTGGGTGTGGGATTCTGGCCGGAATATTCCTGGGGAGATGCGGCGTCTTCCGGGAATGTGACATTTTTACCAATCCGAAGTCCGGAGTGTAAAAGAGACATTATTATTGCTTATAACCAACAATTTACAGGAAATCCGCTGGTGAAAGACTTTCATGATTTCCTGATCCGGTATGCGATGGATTGTAAAGAGCAGAATCGAAGAAGAGAAGGTTAAAAAGAGTTACTGTTCAGGCGTACGCCACCGAGGGAACTGTAACAAAAAAGAGCCTGGCGAACATAAAAAGGGGTTGACGATAATAAAAAAAAGGGCTATAGTTTTGAATAGGAGGTGAAGATAATATGGACAATAGTGATAGTTCGAGTCGAAGTATTAAGCACGATGGATTTTCAATTCAGAAATTGACTACAAGAATATCGGATGTTCTGTTTCTCACCTTTTATAATCCGAGGGACAATGAAAAGATAGTGTGAGAAGTTTGAGACATGTGAGACTTGCGAGACATGTGAGGTTTGCGAGATATGTGAGACATGTGAGACTTGCGAGACTTGCGAGACATGTGAGAAGCTTGAGAGAATAATGTCATTGATTGAATGATTTCCACCGTGTGTTTTGTGTGCAACAACAGTTGTTGAATGCTGCTTCAGAAGCGGTGGTTTTTTTGTGCCCTTTTTTGGGAGTAAGGAGGTCAATGATGGAAAAAGATATTTTGAAAGAACCAAACTATGTTGAGGAGATATTAGCATTTATTCGAGATGATCTGCCGGATGAAGAATTATTAGAAAATTTGGAAAATTATCATGAGAATGATATTGCGGGAGCAATAGAGCTGCTGACCAAAGAAGAAAGAATGCGGTTATATCGGATTCTTGGAGCGGAAAGGATTTCCGAGATCGTATCTTATCTTGAAGATGTAGATCTATATATGAAGGAGTTGGATATCAAACATGTTGCAAAGATTATTGAGAACATGGATTCCGATGATGCGGTAGATATTCTGGAAGAATTGGATGATTCTACACAGGAAGAATTGAAAAATCTCTTGGGAGAAGAAGCCAGTGCTGATATTGAACTGATTCAATCCTATGAGGATAATGAGATCGGTAGCAAGATTACGACCAATTATATTGAGATAGCGAATCATCTTACCGTGAAACAGGCAATGAATGAACTGGTTGAGCAGGCGGGAGAGAAAGATAATATTTCGACAATCTATGTTTGTGATGAAAATGGTAAATTTTATGGGGCAATCGATTTGAAAGATCTGATCATTGCGCGTAAGTATACGGATTTGGAAGAATTGATCAGTACCTCTTATCCGTATTTAAATGATCACGAGATTGTCAGTGAATGTATTGAGAAGATAAAAGATTATGCGGAGGATTCGCTTCCGGTTTTGAATGAAGCGGGAGAATTGATCGGCATTATAACGGCACAGGATGTTGTAGAGGTCATTGATGATGAGATGGGTGATGATTATGCGAAGCTGGCAGGTTTGACGGCTGAAGAAGATCTGAAAGAGACTACGCTGGAGAGCATGAAAAAGAGGTTGCCATGGCTGATTGCACTGTTATTTTTGGGAATGGGCGTATCTTCTGTGGTAGGAGTCTTTGAATCGGTCGTTGCAGTTATTCCGATTGTAATCTGTTTTCAGTCCCTGATTCTGGATATGGCAGGAAATGTTGGTACACAATCCCTGGCGGTAACAATCCGGGTTCTGATGGATGAGAATCTACATGCGAAAGAGAAGATAAAACTGGTCTTTAAAGAAATGCGTGTAGGGTTTGCAAACGGTCTGTTTTTGGGAGTATTGGCGTTTGTGTTTATAGGATTCTATGTATGTGTATTAAAGCATAATACGATAGGAGCATCGCTTACGATATCCGGTTGTGTGGGTTTTTCCCTCATGGTTGCAATGGTGATTTCGAGCCTTGTGGGTACTCTGGTTCCAATGTTCTTTCATAAGATTAAGATTGATCCGGCTGTGGCATCCGGTCCGCTGATCACAACGGTGAATGACCTGGTGGCAGTTGTGACATATTATGGGCTGGCATGGTTGTTATTGGTACGTGTTTCAGGGTAAAGGGCAGACTGGAAGAATTACAGGAGTTAAAGAAGAAAAAACGGGGTAAGTCGAATTTCCTATTATATAAAAACGAACCGCGGGATGTGCACCTCGCGGAGAAGAAGTTAATTGCTTCGCAATACCGTTCGGGCACGAAAGAGTCGCTTGCGACTCTTTTTTTATTTATACAAATAAACCACCTGCTATGCAGGTATGTCCGCAGATGCTTTAGCTTACAGTAAAAAAATTCAGTGATTTTGGCGGCAGGCAATTGGATTACGACAGGAATTAGGATTCGAAAAATGTGATATAGCTTAAAATGATTAGAAAAATGTGATGAAAACGGGCAGATTTTATGGTATCCAATGGATACTTTTGAAGAATATCACTGGGTTTTATTGACAAATAAAAGGGATGTAATATATATTCAATTTTAAATTTACGGTCTTACTGTCCAATCGGCTTACTGTCCAATCGGAATAGCTTAATCGGACGTAAACAAAACTATAATTGAAAGGTAAAAAGGAGGAATTTCAATGAAACATTTGAAACGGGGACTCAGTATCATTCTGATTTGGGCGATGCTGCTGTCCATGATGCCGCTTTCGCCACTTACGGTTTCAGTTCAGGCGGCCACAGACTACGAAGACGATACGGATATTAACATTCCAATCAGTCTGGACGGAACGAAGGAAACTCGCGGCACGGCAATGGCGGAAACGCTGAAGTATAAAAAAAGTGGGGATGTAACATGGAAACATCCGAAGAATTTTGATGATTTTAGAAAATTGTTAGAGAGTAAGAAGGATGCGGATAAGTATATTTCACTCACCACCGACATTAGTAAAACGGATAATCACCATAAAATACCAACAATAGTGATACAGGAGGACAAAGTTTTAGACCTGAATGGTCATTCGGTTGAGTTCCATAATGATTCCAATGCAAGACCATGGTCAAAAGGGGGGGTTGAACAGAGTCCTTATCAGAGGGACGACATTCGAGAACATCTGATGTACACTGCAATGGAAATCAGTCAGGGTGCTACGGTTAACATCATAGACTCCAGCACAAGTGGCTCCCGAAATGGGGCTGAGGGTACCGGTAGAATGTATATTTGCGGATACATGATTAACCCATTTAAGAATGAAATTAAGCATTACCAGAGCTTTGACCTGTTCAATGTATCGGATGGAAATCTCGTCATATACGGTGGAACGTTTCAGGCAGGACGCAGCAAGGCACAGAGTGATTCAAACTTTAGCTGGTCAAAACTTAAGACTGCCATAGGCTCGGCGGTAATGCTGGGAGTGAATGTGGCAAGTTACGCCACCGGCATTGATGCAGCTGCAGCAGCGAAGGCTGATATTGTAGAAGGATTTAAGAAACTTGAAAAAGACCAAGATACATCCTCCGCAAAGACCAACAAGACAGAAAAGAAAGAAGAAACGACAAAGAACCCGGATGGCGGCACGACTCTAAAAACCGTTGGTGACAAGCAGGATACAATAGACCATCCGGCAAAAGATGCGGACGGAAATGAATCCAAAAAAGCAAAAAACAACAGTGAAAACGGTGAACAGAAAGCGAATGAAAATGGTTCAGCCAAGACGGATAAAAATAGTAAGATTGCAGAGGCAAACAAAAAAATTGTAGATGCTTCATTGGATAAAGGAAAGATTTCCGATATTGTGGATGCTACTTTCTCCTTTGTAGAAAACATAGGAGGCCTGCTGGGCGACGACAAGAATTCCAGAATTATTCAGACCCACTTTGGTACCTGTGTGCGTGTAGGAATGAAGGGTAGTTTTGTATCCTATGGCGGTACATACAACGGATTTGGTTCTACACCAAATACCCGAAATGCAGTGGTTGAAGTTTTAAGAGGAGATAGTACAACACGTGACAAAAATACCGGAAAATATAAAGGTGGTCGGGCATATATTTATGGTGGAAGATTTAATGCACATTCTGGTGCCAACGTGTTTAATATCGTAGAGAACGGTTCTAACACAAAGATGAGTCAGATTACCAGTGATGAAAACGGAAAACGTACAGAGGATAAACTAACCCTGGAGGATTGTGAAACTCAGGGGCTGGTGGAAATTAAATATGAAACAAATGGCGTGACTCCGGTAGATACTGCCAATATTGAAGTGCGTGGTGGCAGATTTGAAACTTTCTATGAAGGAAAAAATCTAGGCATAAAAAACGGTGATGGTAAGTTTACATCATTTATCGGAACATCGGGCTCCGTAAACCTGGGAATCACATCCTTCGATGAGGACTTCATTAAGGATGGACGTATCCAGATTAATGATATCTATGGAAATGGTGCTCTGGTATTGATGGATGACAATAGAAAAGATGATGACCTCTATCACTACCGTCTGTTCTGTAGTGATATGGAACTGCGATACAAGTCGGCATTAAGTGTCTATCCCAATACAGCGAAGACCAATACAACCAATAGCTTTTCCTTAAAAACGCAACTGAATGGTGGCGATACGACAGCAGTGGAAAAGGTATTGGTGGATGATAATGAAAATGTCCGCGGAGCATACAGTACCACAGAAAAATTGTTCTATTTCCCGATTGACGACGAGAGAACCAATGGATACACCATCAAGCC
Organism: uncultured Lachnospiraceae bacterium; assembly: GCA_905236365.1. Classification (GTDB taxonomy): domain Bacteria; phylum Bacillota; class Clostridia; order Lachnospirales; family Lachnospiraceae; genus CAG-590. The sequence goes on along the minus strand of CAJOPP010000328.1, from coordinate 4,386 downwards.
GAGTTTCAAAAATCTCGATCCGGATGCTGAAAACATAGCAACCTCGTCTACATGGTATTACAACCAGCCAATGACTGCGACGGGGGATGCTCCGATTCCAACGTTGCAGATGACGGACAGTGTGATAACGGGAACGTTGGGAAAAAAAGCCCTGACGGAGTATAAAACGAGCAATCCGGATGAGATGGGAAATGTCTTTAACTCAACGCTCAATACATATACAAGGACATTCGGAGATAAAACATATGTGGATGCCCGTACTGTGTCCGACACAGGGGATAAGACGCTCAAAAAGGTTTTTGACAGCTATAGCACATTTGATCAGACATATAACTATCATTCCAATCTGAAGTGGTTTGAGTACAAGATTTATAAGGTAGACCCATTGACTCGTCTGAATATCGGAAGTGACGGAAAACTGGGAGATGATAAACCGCTGGCAACGGCTACATATGGTTCTGATGCAAAAAAGGGTATGAAGACTTTAATCCGACTGACTGATCTGGAAAAGAAAATCGGTGAGCAAAATACGGACTGGAAAGGTTTTCAGCAGGGTGAAATCTATCGTATTACCTTAAACGTAGAGGAACAGTTGAATTATAATTATTATGGCTATGATCAGTACTACGAAGATACGTCGCAGAAGGGTGGATTTGCGTATAATGCCAGTTTGGGAACGGCAAAGGCAACCAGCTCTATTCTGTTTATGTGTTATGGTGCAAAGGAGCGAAAAGTCAAAGAGGGATACAATAGCCTGACACAGGACTATACACCGCTCCAGTGGGATACGGTAAACATGCCTAAACCGGGCGCAAAAGCCAAGATAAACTTCGTCAATGCAAAGACAGGAAATGTAGATTTTGAAACTACGAGAATTTTTGATATCTACTACCAGTGGTGGACTGTGGATGATAATGGAAAGAAAAAAGACTTGATCGCAGGTACGACCAATGTGTGGGATGTGGCGTCACGCTATAAAGAAGCAAAAGAAAATCTGAATGAGGAGGATATGCGTAAAGCACTCAACAAAGGCAAGGAGGATCACAGCTATTCCAACTGGATGAGAGGTCAGGATGGAAAGCAATATGCCAATACACTGGCACCGGATGATCCGTTGCGTAATGCATTGGATTCCAACGGCGATCGGGTCGTTTATGATGACGATGGTCTTCCGGTAATCAAATATCTGGAAAACGGTAATGTAAATCCGGATACCAATAACTGGCCGAAAAGCACAGATGAGGCATCCAGACTGATTCATGCCTATTCTCAACAGTGGTTTAACGAAGATGACCTCAAAGAAGATAAAAACCATAATCTTTCTAATAAGAATAATAATCAGGATTACGGCAACAGTGATACCTGCTATATTCCAAAACAACTGGGCGGACAGAAAATCATGGTTGAGGCAGTAGCTGTCAATGTCAATTGGACAGATTATTATGATGCAGTGCAGACATTCTACTCACATACATTCCAACTGCCGGAGCGGGAGTTTGACCAGCCGCTGGGTGGAGAACTGGACGTTACCTACGGTCCTCATGGTGACTATGCCGCTGTCGGCAATGAGGCAGAACTTTCTTTGGTAAAAGTCACCGGACTGGAGGATGACGAGTATATCAAGAATGTGGAGTTTAGTGTGTCACGTGATGGTCAGAATTACCAATCCAAGAGTTTTGATTTGAAAAAAGGCGATACGCTCCCGACAGTGAAGTTCCCAAGTGATTTCTATGAGGAAAAGCAGTTGAAGACAGGAAACCGCGCCAAACTGGAGGCTGGCAATTATACTTTAAGCGTGTACTACGAAACGAATCTGAAAAGTGAGAAGAGAAAATTTAATCGTGCCTATGGCGAAACAAAATTTGAAGTAGAGGCAGAGCGGTTTGAGACGATTAAAGACAGCTATACCTTTGATCTGGAGGATGTTTTAAACGGGCAGGCAAAGAGTGGAGAGACTAAACTCTTTACGGTATATCCGATCAATGCTTCCGTAGGTGCATATTTTGATGATGCTACGACTACGAATGCAGATGTTGCCTATATCGACGACGAGGGCAGGCTGGCATTCGGTGGCAGAGCCGGAACGGCAACTCTGGCCGTTATTGGACCGGATGGAAATACATTATCCGTAGACGTTACTGTGATAGACTATGTAGACAATGTAGAGATCTCGGAAATCAATCCACCGAGAATCGGCGAGGTCTTTGATTACTCTGTAAAGATTCCGGAAGGTGCTGATTATAAGATTAAAGAGGTATACTGGACAAATGGTAATGGAGAAAGAATAGAAAAGGATGCTGTGGCAAGGAACTATAAACCTTACACTATCAATGTAGTCATTGAAAAAGCAGAAGAATCCCTGGTATTTAGAAAAGCTGAGAATACTTATGAGGATTATCATCCATTTACGCTCTATGTCAATGAAGCAGATGGTGATGCCCGGGTGATTACCAATAAACTGGAAAACGGCAGATTTGACTATGTGCAAAATGAAGTTACCGGTGAATATGAGGTGGGCAATACATGTACGTATTCCTATACCTACAAATCTTCATCGGGAGCAGCAGATTCCCTCATCAATGAAGTGAATCTGGACTTCCCGACAGTGGTACGCGAAGGTGGCAGTGTAGATGAATGGATGGAAAACTTTACGGCGTCAACCAATGGTGATGACACTGAGTTTGAGTTTACTCCAAGTTTTGTCATGACTTCCTATGCGGAGCAGACCATGAAGGCATACGGATACAAAATGGATGAATTAAATCCGGCTGATACGATGAAAGCATTTGTCAAAGGTGTTATCGATGGACCGATGATGAAAATTGATCTGGTATGGAAAAATGCGGTCGCTTTTGATGATGAAGAAAATATCAATATCCGTGTGAATGGTGAAACCAATGCATATGCTACGATTGATCTTATCGGTAACACTGAGGCAACGATTACCGTTCCAAATGCACTGACGATCCTGGACGGTGATACCGTTCCGGCGTTACCTGCGTACCGGATTAAGGACTTTAATCTGGCGGTGGATGAAGTAGTCAAACTGGATGATTTGCTGGTAACGGATGGTGATATTGAACTGACCTGTGATGCTGCACAGATGCAGACCATTGCAGATTATGTGGAATATGACGATGGAAACAATACACTGACCGGTCTTAAACCAAGTGAAATGGCGATTACAATCCCGTTGTATGTGACAGTGGACGGAAACGGTGATGGTTTGGTGGATATGAGAGTCTGTGAGAGTGTAGAAAAAGAAGTTTTTGCATCCAAGAGCGACTATCCAAAATCACAGGAGAAAACGATCAATATCGATGTTAAGGCACTCAATCCTGATGGAACGACTGCTTATACAGGTATTTATCAGGCATACAAAAAAACAGAATCAGGTGATGCATATATCAGCCTGCCTGCAATTGAGGATGCATTGGTAAGTAAAATTGAAAGAACAAGAGCAGGAAAATTCAAATATGATGTTTCTTACGGTATCGATCGGTTGAAGGCTGACTTACAGGACGGTGATGCGATAACCATTTATACTGTCAGTCCGGAAGAGCTGGTGGTAAATACTTCCTCCACGGAAATTTACCCACGATTTGATGATGTAGATGGTCTGAGTGTATCTCTGGATGGAGACCACTGGACTACATCGCAGCTGGCACTGACAGGATTGACACCGGACAAGGAGTATCTGCTCTATTACAAACAGGGTGTTGAAGGCGAGTTGTTTACCAGGGTGGTAAAGACGACAGCGGATGGAGAGGATGTCGGTGTATATCTTGGCAGAATTCCGATTACGAAGTCCAATACCGGTGTACTGGAGAGAGATGGCTGGCACTATGATATTGAGACGAAGACATTGACATTGGAGAATTTCTCCATTACCGATTTTGGTGTGGACGTATATGACTGGAAATTCGTGAATCAGTTCAATTTCCGCACGCAGTCTGTTATTCAGGCGATGGATGATATTACGATAGAACTCATCGGAGACAATTATATTACTAAGGCGGCAGGCGAGAGGAATTTCCTTCTTAATTATATCATTCATGCAGAGGGTAATATCAGCTTTACCGGAGAGGGCAACCTCACCATGACAGGTCTTGATTTTACAGTAGCAGTAGTGCCTGGCGAGGGTAAGAGTATCTATCTGAAAGGTACCGGAAAACAGACAATAAAAGAAACAATGGCCGGCTATGTCGTAACCGAAGGCGGGAAAGTATATTATGCAAACGGAGAACTGGATTACGACGGAAACACTGATTGGTTCGACGGTACATATATTACAGGAGCGTTGATAGGAGACGAAGAAGATTTTGTTTCCACCGGTGCAGTTCATCCATACAAGTTGTATGCAGGAAAAGACGATACGGTAGAAGT
>CAJOPP010000327.1 GCA_905236365.1 uncultured Lachnospiraceae bacterium | reverse complement strand
TTAAAGCCGAAAAATATCCAAAATGGAATAATGCTTAAATCCGAAATAGAGCCTAAAGGAAGTGCTTTCGAAATTTTATTTGAAGGGGGGATGGAAATAGCATATAGAGACGAGCTTTTAACGATACTGCTTTGCTTTATAAGCCAGATTGAGAATGTACCCGGGCAGAGAGGCCGGGCGAATGTACGTTCTACGCAAAAATAGATGGATATGTTTGTAGAGACCGGTGAATGATTTCGGGAACCCGGTTTCTACGGGAACATTATTCAAAGATTTATAATGGAACTCAAAAAGAGCATATAAGGGAGGAAAAATCATGAAAAAACACATCAAACTTATTTCGTTACTTACTGCGTTTATCATGGCATGTACACCCGTCCTTGCCGAAGAACTGATCATTGAAGAATCTTTCAAGGAGGATATTCCTCTTGCAGGAGAATTTTTGGACGAGATCTCTCTGGATGATCCGGCTGTGATTGATAATGAAGAAGCTGAACTCCTGGGGGATCAGGAAGGAGAGCTGGATATAACAGAAGATTCTGATATTGCAGATGAAGAATCCGATGAATTCGATATTGCAGAGTTGGATAATGGGTATTCTGATGATGAATATGGATATTTAGAGGTAGAAGTGCCGGAGGATGATTTTTATGAGGATTTTGCTACAGATGAGCCGGTAGAAACAATGGCCGGAAATAATGCTCTCTTTGATGTAAAACTCAATAAATATGTTTTTAGAAGAGATGAATTGGATTCCAATTATAACCCCAAAGATCTTAAACTTACAGTTACTTATAACGGGAAAGTTCTTGCTGAGGATGATTATGACTATCGTACAGTGAAGACAGAATATGTAGACGTGACTGATCAGCGTTATGGCCATCTTTATCAATATGGTGTAACATTTAATAAAATACAAGAAAAAATAGTTACATTAAAAGTATCTGGATATACCAGAGAAAGTATTGGATGTTCAAAGGAAGTCTCATATAAGATCATCCCCCTGTCCGGAACCTTTAATGTGACAGTAGAAGATCCGGTAAGGACATACTACGTAAACGGTTACAAGGAATATCATTATGTAGATGGTAGAAATCGATATTATTATGGTCCAGTCCCTACCGTATATTATAACGGAAAAAAACTTAGCCAGGAAACAGATTACGGAATTATCTATACGCATACAAAAGATAAAGACTATAACATTGGCACAAAGACCATGATTATTTATGGTATAAACTATTATGCCGGATGCCTCGGTCAGGCCACATGGCAGGTTGTGCCGAAGCAGGTAGCGATCGATATTTATATCGGAGATTACATTACCTTCGAATATACAGGGAAACCAATTACGCCGGATCTTCTTACAGAATCACATGCAAATATCGCTATTGATGGAACTCATTATATTAATGGGGGACGATATATTAATAAAGAAATTCTGGAACGCGGCAATACGATAACTTACAAGTATAAGAATAACATTAATCCGGGTTATGCAACTCTGGTCGTATCGATCAGCGGCAACATGGAAGGAACAGGAGAAGGAAAATTTAAGATCGTTAAGACGCCTACTCCGACCCCAACTCCAAAGCCTACTGCCACTCCTAAACCTACAGCTACTCCGACCCCAACACCCAAGCCGACTGCTACTCCTGCTCCGACACCATCAGTTACTAAAACGGCACCTGTAATCACGGCAGTTTATAACAGTGTAAGAGGTGGAGATATCCGCTGGAACAAAGTGAACGGAGCTGTTGGATATGTTGTGTACAGACATCGTCAGGCAGAAGGATTAAAGAAGGTTGCGACAATCAACAACGTCAACACTGTCCAATGCTACGATACATCTATTCAGTATAATTGTTACGGCAGAGTTTATGTATATTATGTAAGAGCTTTGTTTAGGGAAAACGGGAAACTTGTTGAGGGACCTGCAAGCGACCGCCTTACCCTTCAGAGGCTCGCTCCTGTGCAGATCGATTCTGCATCAAATTATAGAAATAATGCTGTGGGTCTGCAGTATTCCTGTGTAGTAAACGATAATAAAGCATTAGGGTATCAGATCCAGTATGCGACCAGTACATCTGACCTGTACGACAGAAAAGGATCGTTCAAAACCATCACAGTGAATGGATGCAATAGCCTGAAACAAACGATCAGTAACCTTGAAAAAGGAAATACATACTGGTTCAGGGTCAGAGCGTATGTGGATTATACGCACAGTGTAACGAAGCAGCAGACAAGGACATGGAGCCAGTTCAGCAACACTGTCAGCGTTAAAATCAACAGGTAAAAGATTACGCCCGTATGGGCGTATGGGTGAAATGTTAACAATGTTACGGATATGTTGTAAAAAAAATACGGAACGCCTTGATTTTTTCTGAGGGAATGTATATATTATAGAAAAACGACGCAGGGGGTGATTATCATGTTAAAGAAATTCAGCGTGGAAAATTTCAAAGGCTTTAAGGATAAGATCACTTTGGATATTGGATCGCCCAGCAATTATGGCTTTCATCCGGAGATTATTGAAGGAAACTGTATAACCAAGGGGATCATATATGGTAT
>CAJOPP010000326.1 GCA_905236365.1 uncultured Lachnospiraceae bacterium | reverse complement strand
TCTCAGGCGGGGTTCAATCTCCGTCTGAGATATACGCTCCGCGAGGATGCGCAGGGATTTGCATATGAAATATGTCAGCATAGCTAACGCAAATCCCGCGCCAAGACTCGCGAGCGAGTCTTGAATTTTGTACGCATCGCGTAGTTAATGAGGGATGCTAACTGAACGGTTACGTTATCTTACGAAATTGTAAGAGAAAATGTCACTAAATTGTAATTTTAATTTAATATAATAATGATGTGATGATTGGTTAATACTGTCTGGAATTGAAATGAAGCGAAAGAAACAAGGCAATCTGTTCGGTATAGAAGGAGAGTGAAAATGGAACATTATAAACAGCTGGCATTGCGTTATTTAAAAATTAATCAACGTCGAAGTATCATAACGATTATAGGTGTGGCAGTAGCAACTGCAGTGTTATATGTCTTGCTGAACCTGGGGTGGAATCTGTTGCTGGATTATCGGGAAGCAATCCGTAAAGATACGGATTATGAAATTGTTCTTTTTGCCGAGACAACAGAGCAGGTCGAACAGATTAGAGAAGATAAACGTGTTAAACGTGCTTACATTGGACCCTATTATGATGGCAGAACGAATCAGAATGTCCGGTATGAAAATGCAATTTATATTAATACAGTCAATCCATATCGGATGGATACTGTATTTCGTGAAATGAAAGAGAAATACGGTGTGGATGGTGTTACCAATATTCCCCTTCAGATTGCATATTTGCAGGGAGATGATCAGGTGAATCTAATTTATATCGGTTTTTTATCCATATTACTAATATCGTATATTTTTGCTATTTTTGGAATTGGAATTGTGCGTAATTCCATACAGATGTCTACATTGGAACAGATTAAGGATTATGGAAATCTGAGATGCATCGGAGCATCGAAAAGGCAGCTGAAATCCATTGTTTATCTGGAAGGGTTCATATTAGAGGTAAGTGGAAATATATTGGGAGTCTTTATTGGGTTACCCATTAGTATGTTGATTGGTTGTGCACTGCAGCAGAAAGTGACTTTTCGGTTATTGCCGGTAATACCGATTCTGGTGGCATTTTTATTTGATCTGTTCTTTGCAATGGAGGAAAGTTGTAAGGTTATTGTACATATGACACCGGTTAGTGCAATCAGAGGAGAGTACAGAATACGTAAGGAAAAAATAAAATGGAGAAGTTCCAGACTGATTGGTAAACTGCTGGGCGTGGAAGGGGAGTATGCGTATAAAAATATTATGCGAAATCCAATGCGTTTTTTTAAGACGATTGGTTCAATAGGGATTGGAGTTGCGGCAACAATAACAAGTATAGGATTTTTTAGTACGTTTCAGAATGTAATGCAGAATCAGGATGTATTGTATAAGTATTATCCGCTTTATTTTGTAAGTAGTGGGAATATACTGATCAATACAATGGATGAGGTGCAGAGTAAGTTGCCCTCTACTGATTTTTTACAGACGATAACCGATTTGGATGAGGTAGAGTGTGCCAAAGGAGTTTATTCCATGCCCATGCTGTTAGTGAATTATGAGGATTACTATAAACATTGGACTGCTTCGTTTGAGAAGGATACTTATAAGGGAAAACAAAAGAAAATGGCTGCAGAACGAATGGAGAAAGGTATGGATACCATGGAAGACGGGCAGCTTTTGTCGGAATTGGATGTGCGTAGTATAGGCTTTACAGGATATGATAAAGAAGACTATAAGCGGTTTGAAAACGAGTTAGTCGAAGGAACTTTGGATGTCAGCGAGAATGGAATTGTTTTGATCAATGGTGGCATTGAAATAAAGAATCAAAAGAATGGCAGAATTATCGGTATTAATGAATTTTACAATATTTACAATAAAGAGGACTATCGGGAAGTAACTTATACGGACTATCATGTGGGAGATACTATTGAGTTGATTGACATGGAGCGATATCGAACGTTATTTGAAAAAGAAGTGGGTGAGTTTGATAAGCGGTATGAAGAAGAAATAGAGAAGGAGAGTAAGAAAGAAAAGATTCAAAATGAAGGGGAGATGGGTTTCGAACAGAAAATGGAACAAGTAATGGAACAGAAACTTAAGGAAGAATATCGAAGAGAGCTTCCGGGACTGGTGATTAGTAAGTTGATTGCAGAAGATGCATATAAGACTTATACGATTGAGGGAATTGTAAAGGATGATGTCAATATGTATGATTCATTTCAATATGGTCCCCGGTTTATTATGCCATTAGAACATTATTATCAAAACACTGGAACCGATGACACAATGCTTATAGGAATGAAATATCATTTTCGAAAGGGTGTTCCTAAACGGTTATATCATGTTTTGGAGAAAAAATACGGATATGATTTAATTTCAGAATACTTAACAATGAGCACTTCACCCTATATTGAGTTGTTAACAAAGTATGATGAGATAAAGGCTGTGTTTTATGAAGTACTTCCTGTGATTGGGTTTATTGTACTGATGAGCACCTTTAATATTATTAACACAACGGCCAGCAATTTGCATTTAAGAAAAAAGGAGTTTGCACAATTGCGAGTGGTTGGAGTGTCAGCAAGGCAGTTGAGGCGCATGCTCATGCTAGAGGGAATTCTGATTACAGCAGCGGCCAATCTCGTGGGCGTTGCGATTGGAGCAGGAATACATGTAATTGCGTTTTCTCCATTATATAAGGAATACTTTGCTGCAAAATTCTATTTTCCGATTTGGGGAGTACTGTTAAGCTTTATTGTGTCTGCAATAATCTTATGTGGAGCCGTTTATCTGCCACTGCGAAATTTAAAATTGAATATGGCGGAAAATCTTGCCGCTGGAGGAGAATAACGAATGACAGACTATAAACTTTTATCCTTTCGATATCTGAAATTGAATAAACGGCGTTTTATTATAACAGCCATGGGTGTTGCATTAGCAACTATGGTGCTTTATGCATTGTTGAATCTGGGATGGTGTTATATTTTGAAACTGCGCACAGATCTGCGAAAGGAACAGGATTATGAATTGATTTTATTTACGGAAGGGGATACGGAGAAAACAGAGAGGATTTTAGATGATGAAAATGTAAAAAGTGCTTATGTGGGGCTATATTATAATGAAATAGATGGGAATGCAATTTCTGTGACGTATGTGAATACGGTTCAGCCATACCGGATGGATGCTATTTTTCAAAAGTTATGCAATACATATGAGGTAGAGGGAACAATCAATCAGTCATTGCAGGAAGCGTACTTTCAAGGCGATCATGCAAACCTGATCTTTCTGACATTGGTAAGTACAATATTGGTTGCATATATTTTTGCTATTTTTGGAATTGGAATTGTCAGCAATACGATACAGCTCTCTCTTTTTGAACAGATTAAGGATTATGGTAATCTGCGATGCATTGGGGCATCAGTGGGGCAATTAAAATCGATTATTTATCTTGAAGGCATGATCATGGAACTCACCGGTAATATTTTGGGAATTCCACTTGGACTATTGCTCTGTAAAATTGCAGGATATTATCTTAATATTCCAATTGAATTTCATGGTATTACAACTATTCCAGTGTTTGCAGCTTTTTTGTTTGATCTGTATTTTGTAATGGCGGATAACTGCAAAGTAATAAAAAATATGTCGCCGGTCAGTGCGATACGGGGAGAGTACCGGATCCGAAAGGAAAAGATTAAGCTGAGAAAAAAAAGTGTGTTTGGAAAATTGTTTGGATTGGAGGGAGACTATGCATATAAGAATGTTATGCGTAATCCCGGACGTTTTCGTAAGACCATCTGGTCAATGGGGATTGGAATTGGGGCTACGATAACCTGTATTGGAGTGTTCAGTACCGTCAATCATGTATTTGTGAATCTGGATGAGCTGTTTGGATATTATCCGCTTGTTTATATGGGATATCCGGATAGTGAACTGACGCTAGAAGAACGGCAAAGTGAGCTTCCGAGCATCGAGATGATGCAAGATGTGACAGAGGTAAAAGGTATAAAACATGCATCTCCATTATATCTTGATAATATGTTGCTGGTTGATTGGAGAGCATTTCATCAGCATGATAAGGTTGAGTATGAAGGTTGGTGGTGGTGGATGCATAGTCTTTCGGATAGTGAAAAAGAAGAGTTTGACGGAAGTTGTGAGAGCTTGGCAAAGATTGAAGAGAATTTTTACCGGAAACTGATTGAGGATGGAAAGGTTGAAGATGGGCAACGTTTGTTGGAAAGTCATGATCGTAATCTTTCATCTATTTTGTTAAAAGGATGTGATGAGGAGGATTATAACAGGTATAAATCGGTATTGAAGGAGGGGACGTTAGATTTAAGTGAAAATGGGATTCTTTTGATCAATGGTGGAATAACAGAACCGGATGAATTGGTTGACAGTATTTTTGATGATATGGAGATGGGGTTTGAATTGAATCAAAACCATTATACCTATCAGGAATATACTGATTATAAAGTGGGGGATACGGTCACTTTTGTGGATATAAAACAATATCACGAACGGTATGAAGAAGCAGTGGCAAAATTAAAAAGGGAATGTGTAGAACAAACAACAACCGTTCCGAATCCGGATAGTGAGGAGGATGTGGTAGATGAACTCAAAATGACGTCTATGAAACAATATTATGAAGGAAAAACAGATTTGGCAAATCAGATTTATAATGACCTGATTGAGCAAGGGTGTGTTAAAACGTATGTCATTGAGGGAATTGCAGAGCACGATCTGAATTTAAACGAATTCAATGATGAACCTATGTTTGTATTACCATTGAACCGGTATTTTGTGGAGACGGGTATGACAGAAGATGACATATTGGGTATGCAATATCACTGCAAACATTTATCTGTAAAAGATTATGAAAATAAGATAAATGCATATCAGGATTCGGATATGTCTTATTATGACAGATTTTTTTATATTGAATTGTTACGGATAAAAGAAAGTGCGTATGGAATCTTCTTAGGAGTTATGTTAGTCATTGCTTTTTTTGTGGCACTTACAAGCTTTAATGTCATGAACACCACAGCAAGTAATATACATATGCGAAAAAAGGAATTTGCACAGCTTCGTGTAATTGGAGTTTCTAAATCACAGTTATTTCGCATAACGATGTTAGAAGGAGTGATTACTACCATTTTAGCGAATATCATAGGCATCATAATCAGTCTTGTTATTCAGGGAGTAGGACTTCGACTTATCTATCATAACATTATAGCTACAAAGTTTTATTTTCCTGTCTTTGGGG
>CAJOPP010000325.1 GCA_905236365.1 uncultured Lachnospiraceae bacterium | reverse complement strand
GTGATTATCGTATTCCGGAAGAACCAATGCCGGGAGATGAAGTAGTAATAAAGTTTCGGGCTGCTAAACAGAATACAGATACTGTTTTTGCAATCTGTGGAGGTGAGCGGTTCGAGATGAAGGTGGAAGAGACAGATAATGCCTTTGATTATTATGCTGTAAAGTTAGCACCTTTAAAAGAGACACCCATAGAATATTATTTTGAAATATATTCGGGAAATGCCATGTGCTATTATAACCGAATTGGGGCACAGGTTGAGTTGAATCCGAATTACAATTTTAAGATTGTTCCAGGATTCAAGACGCCGGATTGGGCAAAGGGAGCTGTTTTTTATCAGATTTATGTGGATCGTTTTTGTAATGGCGATTTGAGTAATGATGTTTTAGATAATGAATATTTCTATATTGGGGCACATGCCAAGCAGATTACGGACTGGAATAAATATCCGGACGCGATGGATGTGCGATGTTTTTATGGTGGTGATCTGCAAGGTGTTATGAATAAGCTGGATTATCTGCAGGATTTGGGAGTGGAAGTTCTCTATATGAATCCAATTTTTGTATCACCGTCGAACCATAAGTATGATATCCAGGATTATGACTATGTGGATCCTCATTTTGGGCAAATTGTAAGAGATGGGGGAAAATGTCTGGAGAATGATGACAGGATGAACCGACATGCTACCAGATACATTACCCGGGTCATTAACAAAGAGAATCTGGAAGCCAGTAATGAGTTGTTCCGCCGTTTAGTGGAGGAGGTTCATCGCCGCGGAATGAAAATTATACTGGATGGAGTGTTTAATCACTGTGGTTCTTTTAACAAATGGCTGGACAGAGAGCAGATTTATGAGAATCAGGAAGGTTATGAAAAGGGAGCATATACTTCAGAAGATAGTCCCTACCGCAGCTTTTTCAAATTTTACGATGAGAATGCATGGCCATATAATAACAGCTATGATGGATGGTGGGGACATGATACACTTCCTAAGCTGAACTATGAGGAATCGCAGGAGCTTTATGATTATATCCTGCGTGTCGCTAAGAAATGGGTTTCTCCTCCGTATAATGTAGATGGTTGGCGATTGGATGTTGCAGCAGATTTGGGGCATTCTGAGGAATTTAATCATAAGTTTTGGCGGGATTTCCGTACTGCAGTAAAAGAAGCAAATCCGGAAGCGATTATTTTAGCAGAACATTATGGAGATCCATATAGCTGGCTGCAGGGTGACCAGTGGGATACAGTTATGAACTATGATGCCTTTATGGAACCAATCACCTGGTTTTTGACGGGTGTGGAGAAACATTCTGACGAATTTAGAGGTGATTTGTTAGGAAATTCTGACGCCTTTATTGGTGCTTTGCGGCATCATATGACACGATTCCATCAACAGTCTTTGGAAGTGGCTATGAATGAGCTTTCTAATCATGATCATTCTCGTTTCCTGACCCGCACGAACAGGAAGGTTGGTCGGACGCATACATTAGGACCGGAGGCTGCCAATGAGAATATCAACAAAGGTGTAATGCGGGAAGCAGTTGTATTTCAGATGACATGGCCTGGGGCTCCTACCATTTATTATGGTGATGAGGCAGGAATGTGTGGTTGGACAGATCCGGATAATAGAAGAGCGTATCCGTGGACACGGGAAGACCGGGATCTTATCTGGTTCCACAGAGATATTATTCGAATCCATAAGGAGAATGAGGTTTTAAAACGTGGTTCCGTCTTGTTTCTATACGGCAATTATAAGGTTGTGGCGTACGGTAGATTTAATCGTTCTGAGAAGATGGTCATTATATTGAATAATAATTATGAAGAAGTGCAGCTTAGCATCAATGTAGGCAGTATTGGTATGTCGAATGGAGAGCTTTTGAAGCAACTGATGCTTACAACAGAAGAAGAATATTTTATGGATCCTAAGATCTATACGGTAAAAGGAAATCGGTTGGAGATAACTATGCCGAAAATTTCTGCAATTGTATTGAAGGCAGAGTAAGAGTTGGGTTACAGTTCACTTGCAATGTCATTTACTTAAGAATTTGCCAATACACAGTTGCCGGATATGCTATATGTTTTACCATGTAGGGCTATCTGC
>CAJOPP010000324.1 GCA_905236365.1 uncultured Lachnospiraceae bacterium | reverse complement strand
TGGATATAGACCAATCTTATGTTGATGCGGCACGGATCGATGGGGCAACGGATATGATTATTCTGAAAGATGTCTTTCTGTCCATGGCTCGTCCTTCCATTTTGACTGCGCTTGTTTTGACTGCTTTTTACGCATGGAATGAATTTACATTCGCACTGATTTTCATCAAGAAGGATGCTTTGAAAACAATACCTGTCGGGCTGCTGGCTTTTAAAGGCGAAATGCATATTGATTGGGCTGTGATGTTAGCCGGTTTAACACTATCAGCTATTCCTATCATTATCTTCTTTATTTTCATGCAGCGTTATTTTATCGCTGGTATCACTTCAGGCGGATTGAAGGAATAACAAGAATAGATAAAGGAGTAAGCCATGTTCGTATCTACGCTTGGATTAGATAAAAAAGAATTGGAAGAGCTGCAGAAAGAGTTTCCGACATATGAAATTATTCAGACAAGCGACCTCTTATCTCTGCAGCAGGAACAGCTATTGACCGTGGAAGCGATTTTTACATATGGCAGTGACATAAAAGAGAATACCCTCCAAAAGATGCCGAACCTGAAATGGATACATGTAGGACAGTCCGGAGTGGACGGGATGGAGCAAAATTCGGTTCGCAAGAGGAAAATTTATGTTACCAATTCACGCGGAATTAATTCCATCACGATTGCTGAATATGTACTTTCCATGATGCTTAATATTATTCGCAATAATTATGTTTTCTATTGCAGCCAGCAAAAATGTGAATGGAATATGGAAACGCATCTGGACGAATTATATGAGAAAACTGTCGGCATATTCGGACTGGGAAAAGCCGGACAGGAGGTATCAAAACGCTGCAAAGCATTCGGGATGAAAGTGGTTGGGGTTGACATATTCCAGACTGATCTAACATTTGTTGATGAATTTTATTATCCGGATCAAATGGAAAAATTGCTTTCTCAATCTGATTTTGTCGTAATAAATATGCCGTTGACTGATAAAACACGTGGAATAATAAATTCTGAAACTTTGGCTATGATGAAACCGAACGCTGTACTGATTAATTGTGGCCGTGGCGAAATTATCGTCAACGAAGATTTGATGCAGGCATTGGATAATAAAACCATTGCCGGTGGGGTACTTGATGTGTTTAATTCCGAACCTCTGCCTCCGGAATCTCCATTCTGGAGAATGCAGAATGTGATCGTAACGCCTCATATCGCGGGGGACCGCCAGGCCAGTTATATCCCCCGGATGATGGCGATCATGAAAAAGAATATATCGGTTTATCCGGATTTTTCAAAGATGGAAAATGCCGTAAATATGGAAAATGGTTTTTAACCGGGGAGCAATTTCACGTCAGCTGTATTAACGAATTTACTTATTGAAATATGTTTGTTGATCCTTTTGGGATATATTCTTCGGAAGAGAAATATTATATCCCAGGAATTTCAGCATGATTTAGGTGATTTTCTTATCACTGTTGTCTTGCCGATCAGTATACTGGGGTCAGCGAACGAGGTATATGATCCCTCAATATCGATGAATCTTGTTTATTCAGGAATCATCGCTTCGGCTTATTATGTAATTGCTATCCTTGTGCTGACCATATTAAGCCGACATTTGCCTTTGTCTGAAAATTCCCGAAAAATATTTTTGATAACAGGTATCTTTGCAAATACGGGATTTATCGGAATGCCTTTGCTTCAGCAGCTTTATGGCAATGAGGGGATGCTTTATTCTGTGATATATAATCTCGCATATCAGCTTTTCTTCTTCAGCTTTGGAGTGAAAACAGTATCCGGAAAGAAAGACAATCTGGTAAAAAGTGTACTTTTGGACCCGGGAACGATTGCTTCTATAGTTGCGATTGTGATATTTTGTTCTCCATTTCGTTTCCCTGCACCTGTCAGCAATTCCCTTGATTTGGTTGGCGGGATGATCGTTCCGCTGTCAATGATAATCATCGGCTGCAAACTGAGCCAGATTCGTTTGAAAGAATTGATCCTTGACTGGAAACCATGGTTGGTTTCGCTTTTTCGTTTGATGGTTTTTCCAATAACGATGCTGCTGATCATGCGTATTCTTGGCGTCGGAAAAACGCTGGCTGATAGTATGGTTGTGATGACCGGCCTTCCTGCAGGGGCCTTGAATGTAATTTTAGCGGAAAAGTATCATTGTGAAGAAGAGTTCGCAGCTAAAGCAGTCTCACTGAGTACTTTTCTGATGATTATCTCACTTCCGCTTTTGATGGCGTTTTTGGAAATGGTTTAAAAATTGTATATGAAGGTTGACCTCTTTGCAATATGGATATCAACATAATCTGCAGGTTATGGCGGGAGCATAACTGTTGAAGTTGTTCATGAATGTATAAATAGGCCGCGGATGGCTGCCGCAAAGGCAATGTCATGAATACGTTCCCAGCCCCGGTTTGAAAAAGGGAGAGTATAAAAG
>CAJOPP010000323.1 GCA_905236365.1 uncultured Lachnospiraceae bacterium | reverse complement strand
AATTGGGCGACTTGGGAGTATGTTGAAAGCGAGACAAGTGCTGATTATTTCAGGGAACAGCTCGCCAACATTCCGGATAACGCAACCATTGAACTGTATATCAATTCCAATGGTGGATATGTGGATGAAGGTACTGCAATCTATAATCAACTTGTAAGACATAAAGCTCACAAGGTTGGTTATGTAGATGGTGTAGCGTATAGTGTAGCATCACTGATTCTTATGGCTTGTGACCATATTGTAATGGGATTGGGGACAACTATGCTGGTACATAACATGTGGACCATTGCAGCGGGAAATGCTACAGAACTGCGAAAGGTTGCGGACGATTTGGACAAGATGATGGAATCCAACCGACAAGTGTACATGAAGCGATTCACGGAAAGCGAAGAAGAACTGATCAAGTTAATGGAAGAGGAACGGCCGTTAACACCGGATGAATGTCTGGAATTAGGGCTTTGTGATGAGATTGGAGAGGTTGTGGAACACAAGGAGTTAGAGGACAATCAGGATCCAAAGGAATCGAATCAATCAGCAGAGGTGTTGGAGAAACACTTGGAGCGATATATTCAATCTGTTATTCAAAAGCAAACGGATATGATCCGGGAAGAAATCAGACAGCAGGTTAATCCGGAACCAAAACAACCGGAAGCAAATAAATGTATCAACTTTTTCAATCAATTTATTTAAGGAGGTAGAAGAATGAAAGCATTAAAAAATCCAGTGGTACAACAGGCAGCTGCTGCAATGCAGGAAGCATTTCAGTCAGGTGACGAAGAAAAGATGAAACAGGCATGGGAAAATTTCTACGAGGCAGTGTGCGACACGATCAGGCAGGATGCTGAACTTGCAGGCGGAGATAAAAATATCCTTATGCAGCGTGGTTACAGAATGTTGACCGAAAAAGAAAAAGCGTTTTATGAAAATTGGCTTGAAAGTGCCAAGAGCACCAATCCAAAGCAGGCGTTTACCGATTTGTTAGACGGAGGAATGCCGGAGACCATCATTGAGGATGTGTACAGAAATTTGGTGAATGAACATCCGCTTTTAGAAGCAATAACGTTCACGAATGTAAGCTATCTCACAAAGTGGATTATGTCAGATCATACAATTCAGACGGCACAGTGGGGACCAATCAATACAGAAATTACTAAGGGGATTTCATCAGCTTTCAAGATTTTGGAAATGACACAGTGCAAACTCAGTTGTTTTGCTGTGATTCCTAAGGACATGGTAGAACTGGGACCAACATTTTTGGACGCATATATACGCACTATCTTAACGGATGCATTGGCATGTGGACTGGAAAACGCAATTGTAACCGGTACCGGTAAGAATATGCCGATTGGTCTTGACAGAGATATCTCGTCAACAGCTTCCGTTGTGGATGGTGAATATCCGAAAAAGGAAGCTGTTGAAGTGGAATCATTCCTTCCGGAAGTTTATGGCGGATTGGTTGCTAGTCTTTGCAAAACAGAGAATGGCAAGTACAGAAAGATAGAAGATCTTTCGCTGATCTGCAATCCGGTTGATTATTACAAAAAAGTAATGCCGGCAACTACCGTGTTGAATGCTGCAGGCGGATATACGGGCAATGTATTCCCGGTACCGACTGAAGTATACCAGTCAGCAGAGTTGGATGAAGGTACTGCAATTCTTTGTCTTCCGAAAGAGTATTTTGCAGGTCTTGGATCATCAAAAGATGGAACGATCACATATGATGATTCCGTACAGTTCCTGGAAGATAACAGGGTATATATGATCAAATTGTTTGCTAACGGCAGAGCATTTGATAATACTGTATCTATCTTGCTGGATATCAGCAAACTGGATCCTGCGTACATTACAGTGTTGAATAAGGACGCAACTCCGGAAGCATAAGAATGAGGTGTCTGCATGAATGATAAGGAGCTGTTGATAGAACAGTTAAAAACAAAACTGCATATTACTTGGAATCATTCCAAGACGAATGAAGAACTGGCTCTGATTGTCGACAATGCAGAGAACTATATGAACCATTTACTGGGGGCAGAGATTGATTATACTGCTCCCGGAATGGGGAATTTGCTGTTCTTGGCTTACTGCAGCTATATCTGGAATGACTGTGAGAGCGAGTTTGAGGAGGCGTATCAGAAAGATATCTTGCGCGCCCAGGCATATTACGAGGTGAAGTCATATGAAGAAAAAAACACAGGGGTTGAATGACGGATTTGCTCTGTTATATAAGCCCAAAGAGCAAGAGACAGATTTTTCTGCAGCAATCTCACCTAAAAATATGGATGATCTGATTCATTTTGTAGATATGGCATATCAGGAACAATACAAGAGGGAACAGGACTATGAATTTGCAGATTCAATAGGACATTCATTAAGTTTGAAAATTCGAACGTTATTATATGACCAGATTACTAAAGAGTATAAAGTGGTTATCAATGATATTCTCTATAATATTCTGAAAATCGATCATAGCAGAGAAGAAAGGGTGATGTATCTGTATTTAGAGGAGGAAAGAAAAATTGCTGAATGAGATCAGAGATCAATTGAGAAGCCTTGACATGGGACCGGTACAGTATGGTCGTGTGACTAGCAATCCTGAAATATGGAATTACATTGTCTTTGGAAGGTCAAGCATGAAGCGTGTCGGCACATCAAAAACCGATTTTAACCGTTATTATACCGTAGTCATAGTTCATGAGGACTATTTGCCGGAAGGAACTGAGGTAGAGGTTAAAAAGGCACTGGAAACAATCAAAGGCTTAAAATTGTCACAGGACGATATTCAATATGATTACACGGTAAAAAAGAATAGTAATACAGTCGTAGAAATGGCTATATTGACATTCGTTGAAGTGTTAAAGGGGTATGCGTTATGAGTGTGACCTATTCATTAGATTATGAAAGTGCTCTTGAACTACAGAATACCATACAACAGTATCAGGATGATGCGGAAGGTAAAATCAATCGCTATCTTCATGGTGAAGGCTATGATATGTTTGATAAAGCTATTCATAATGCTATGCCGGAGTCAGGAAGAAAATGGAGAGGAAAGAAAACGGCTGCAAAGGGTACTAAATCTCTTCAAGATAAAAACAAGAGTGAAAATCTCGCTGTTACTATACGTGCGACTTCGGCATATGGGTATCTGTATTTTCCTGATGATGGAAGTAATACGATTAAGCATTATGGTAATCAGCAGTTCTTTGAAAAAGGAGTTGAGAGTAAAGCCGATAAGGCAGTTAATGACATATTAGATTCATTGAAATTATAAGGAGGAATGAGTTTATGAATACAAGGAATGACATGGGTGAATTTTCTGAGTTTGAGCTCCAGGAACTTTATATGAAGATTGGAACTTCAACAAAGCATGAGGAGTGTGGGGCCGTAGGTACCGCAGAGGAGGAACTTGATGCCAAGACTATAACTAAGAATTATCGTGGTGTTCCTGTAAAGAAGAGAACCAAGGGAGCAGGTTCAGGAACATTAAAACTTAATATTCATATGAACTATGATAAATATTGTCAAATGTTCGGTATGGATGATGAAAATGCCTTAAAGGCGGGTGTTAGAGCATATGGGATGGATTCCAAACATCCTAATTTTAGTTTGACGGCCAAGGTGTTGAATGAGGATGATGAGATTAAGTACAAAGCTTATCCTGTTTGCACAGTAACAAGCAGCCAGTCACGTAAGATAGAGAATGGTGGTGAAGAGGTAGCTGAGGCAGAAATAGAGGTTGCTATACAGCCTGATGCATATGGAGTAGGAATGTATGAGGCGAGAGCAGAGGATTTGGAAGATACTGAATTGGCACAAACATGGATGGAATCATTTACATCTGATCTTGTACATACATCTGAGGATGATGAACCGGGAATCTAAGGAGGATAAGGAAAATGAAAGAATATTATATTTTGGTAGTTGTTTTAAATAAATTTAACGATAAGAAGGAGAGCGTTCACAGAAACAGAGGAGATTTTTTTAAGTGTACGAAGGAACGTTATGAAGAGATAATGAAATATGATCAGTCACTTATAAAGGCGGTTCCAAACGAGGAAGACATACCTGATCCGGTAGGGGATACTCCTGATTCGGATGGAACACAGGCTCCTAATAATACAGATTCTCAAAATTTGGATGGTAGTGAGGCCGTGTGCGATATCGCACAAATGTCAGATGAAGAGCTTTTGCAGTTTGCAAAGGATAAGAAGATTAAAAATGCATCAAAGATGAGCAGAGAGCAGCTTATTGAAGCATTACAGTAAATCATATCAATAAAGGAAGCGGATGTTGTGATTCCGCTTCCTTTTAGAAAAGGAGAAGATAGAGATGGATACCATAATCAAAAGTCGAATGATACCACTTACTTTAGAAAATGGAGAAACCGTACAGTTGACACTTAATTTTGGAAAATTATTAAATGTCCGAGCTAAGAAAAAGGATATTTATAAAAAATATAACAAGATAATGATGGATGGTCCGGAAGATGTATTTGACAATGTTGTTATTCTATACACAGCATATCTTTGCGGACTTGATAACATTGATAATAGTATGAGCGAAGAGGAGTT
>CAJOPP010000322.1 GCA_905236365.1 uncultured Lachnospiraceae bacterium | reverse complement strand
TCGCGAGTCTTGGCGCGGGATTTGCGTCAGCTATGCTGACATATTTCATATGCAAATCCCTGCGCATCCTCGCGGAGCGTATATCTCGGACTGAGATTGAACCTCGCCTGAGACAAGTTTCCTGCCCCCGCCTACGCTTTGCTTAGAGGCGGGGGTCATCTCTGTCTGAGATATATTTTGTATTGTATACCACCCAAACAATTTGAAATATTATATAATTCATTATACCACAATTTCCAAATTAATAAAAGTGCTGTATAACGAATCCACAAACATAATCGTAACAGTGTTACAGTTCACTCACCTGCCATTAAATAACAGAGCCGGAGGTTAACAAAGTTACCTTTAAAGAAAAAGACAGCCTAAGCTGCCTTTTTCTAATCGAACATTTCTTTTCGACAAATACCTGTTGTCTGGATTTCATTCTTATCTGCGATTATAATTAATCAGACAACCCTTTAGGATGATTTCCCGCTCATCATCTGTCAAATCTCCAAGGTGGAACGTCAACTCCTTCATATCTTTGTTAACCACATAAGCTTTGATATTATCATTCTTCTCCTTCACAGCCTTTACAATATCCGGAATGAAGATATAATCATCAATCTCAAATGCATAATCCTCCGGCATTAGGAATGGAAGCATACCCCAATTGATCAGATTCGAACGATATCTCTTAGTCGCATATTCTTTCGCAACATTTGCCCAGCCTCCAAGTACCTTCTGACAGGAAGCTGCCTGCTCACGTGCAGAACCATCTCCCGGTTTTACTGCAAAAATAGTAGAACCAACTCCGGTATTCTCACCACTAACCTCTGGGAATGTCTCTTCAATCTTTTTCATAATCTCTTTCATTTCCGGATATGCCTCACCCATGCACTTACCTTCTTCTCTTACCTTCTCTACTGCCTGAATTGCTTTGGCTCTTCCCACATACTCCGGATCTTTACGGGATAATGTAAATTCCGCAAGACCCAATGGGTTAGAACGGTAAGATGAAGTCTCTCCGGAAGGAATCAGCTCATCAGTCGTTGTTACCGGATCGTTGATCACAGAAGCAACCTTGAGTACCAGATTATCTGTCAGTGCCACCATAGAAGGCCAATCCTTGATATTCGGTCCAAACTTAATCTCTACAGACGGATCTGCCTTGCCAACGCCATCATAGACACGGTTCTCATAAATCGTCTTGTCAAAGTAATATTTTGGATTGGTGTAGTTCACATCTATCTCTGTTGCAGCAGTCAGATAACCCTTATTTGCAGCCGTTGCAGCAATGGAACGGGCATCCATCAGAGCTACGGAAGAAATCTGTCCGTTCTGAACCTTAGAACCTTCGCGATTCGGGAAGTTTCTGGTCGAATGCCGGATAGAAAACGCATTGTTTGCAGGAGTATCACCGGCACCAAAACACGGACCGCAAAATGCCGTCTTCACAATTGCACCGGTTCCGATCAAATCTGCCAGCTTTCCATTTTTTGCCAATTCCATATAAATCGGTGTAGAAGCAGGGTAAACACTTAATGTAAACTCATCCGCACCAATACTTGCTCCCTTTAAGATATCTGCTGCCGCACAGATATTCTCAAATCCACCACCGGCACATCCGGCAATAATACCCTGATCAACATACAATTTTCCATCCCGTACTTTATCTTTTAATGTAAAGTCAACCTTGCCGTCCAGACTCACCAATGCACGCTTCTCACAATCCTCCAGAATATCCATCAGATTTGCATTGAGCTCCTCGATCGTGTATGTATTACTTGGATGGAACGGCATTGCGATCATAGGCTTCACCTTACTTAAATCTACATATACAAGTCCATCATAATAGGTCACCGCACCCGGATTCAATTCCTTATAACTCTCACTTCTTCCATGAATATCGTAAAACTCTTTTACTTTGCTGTCTGTTTTCCAGATGGAAGAGAGACAGGTTGTCTCTGTGGTCATAACATCGATACCGATTCTGTAATCTGCACTTAACTGATCCACACCAGGTCCAACGAACTCCATTACCTTATTTTTAACATAGCCATTTGCAAATACTGCACCAATGATTGCAAGAGCTACATCCTGTGGTCCTACACCGGCTTCCGGCTTACCATCTAAATAAATACCAACAACTCCTGGCATATTTACATCATATGTCTGAGACAGCAACTGTTTAACCAGTTCTCCGCCGCCTTCTCCGATTGCCATGGTTCCTAATGCACCATACCGTGTATGGGAATCGGAACCTAAGATCATAGCACCACATTCTGCCAACATTTCTCTGGCAAACTGATGAATAACTGCCTGATGCGGAGGTACATAAACACCACCATACTTCTTTGCACAGGAAAGACCAAACATATGGTCATCCTCATTGATTGTTCCGCCCACTGCACACAAAGAATTGTGACAGTTTGTCAAAACATAAGGAATCGGAAACTTCTCAAGACCGGATGCTCTTGCAGTCTGAATAATACCAACAAATGTGATATCATGAGATGTCAGCTTATCAAACTTGATTTGCAGTTTCTCCATATTATCAGAAGTGTTATGTGCCTTCAAAATATTATAAGCAATCGTATTCTTTGCTGCCTCTTCCTTAGAAACTACACTCCCGGTCTTATTCTTTAAAATCTCTTCCTGATTGGCCCCATCTTCAATGATTTCTGTACCATTTACAAGATAAGCACCGCCTTCGTACAACTTAATCATGCGTTCTTCCTCCTTATTGTCTTCCTGAAAAATATTCTCAATCGACAACCATTGTAGCATAATCAAAAGAACTTTTCAATTTAAAAAATAAGGCAGTGTACTTCTTTCCTGCCAACTTACCGTTTATTTTAATTCAATTGTCATTCATTCCGCCACAAGTAACGTATATTTTCTTTCTCAATGTGTTAATCCTCTTTCAAATAAAAACATACATTTCTTTACAGAATCTGGTCGCTGACTTCATCCGGTGTAATTCCCAAATACATGCATAAGCCAAGAAATTCATCCGATACAAGTTCCTTCCCTTTACTTACTAACATTTCCAAATCAATTCCTGTATCCTGTATCATCTGATCTCTGGAGATATCATGTTGACGAATATAATCCAATAAATAAATCTCAACTCTCATATCAGTCCTCCATTCTATGTAATATAGATTTTTTGATCATTTTTTTCATTATATTCCATTCTTTGTGGAATATCAATTTCTTTTTCTAAAATAGCCAGTATTTTGTTGACATCAAACGAATTATTACTATAATATTAAACTAATAAATTGATTCAGCATCACTTAGAATCATTAAATATACACAGGAAATGGGGATTATTATGAAAAACGAAAATCTTGGAAGAATGTTACGATATTACAGAAAAGCAAATGAATACTCTGTCCAGCAGGTAGTCGATCAATTAAAAAAAGACTACGGTGTTACAATTTCCCCAAAGACACTATATGGCTGGGAAAATTCCCAAAATCAACCGGCAGCGGATTTGCTGTTAATGCTATGTAAAATCTATAAAATCAACAATATATTAGAATCTTTGGGCTATGACGGACCACCTGACAAGGCTCCACTGATTCTGACTCCGGAAGAACGGGAGATCATCATTAAATACCGTTCCCGAAAATATTATAACTCTGCCATTCGGAAATTACTGGATATTGAAGATTAACACCTCACTTCGGAAAGCAGAACCGTCACGAAAAAATAAGAATTTCGCTAAGTCGGAATGCCTGATTATCGCGTAAAAGCATAAAATCAAGCGGACATGCTAACATGTCCGCTTGACCCATTGTTCACAAACGAATGAAACTGTGTGGAAACGCATATTGTTTTTGCAACCAGACGAAGCAAAACGTAAATGCATATATTCGACATCAAAATCATTTTTCCGAGCAGAAAGGCTCATTTAGCATATCACATCCTTCTAATACAAATCTTCCATTTTCAATAATCGAAACTTCAGTTCCATCTTCATGAATACTGACAATCGAAGCAATCTCATCATAAGGAATCGTGATATCAGTATGGCAATTAAAATATGCCTTGGATTCATCCGTCTTCCGGAGTAGGGAGCATTCATTCTCTTTCGCCACAATCTCCTTGCCATCCGGATTGTACAATCGGTTCTCCTCACTGTGACTATAACAAGTATCACCCACAGCAAAATGCGGTCCCATCTTCTCAACAATCAGGATAGGAAGTTTATAAACAATATCATAGGCATTTGCCATTACATAAGCAGTCGTATTGGTTCCAATTGCGAACTCACCAATCGGAAGTGTTTCTCTGTTAAAGAGCACATTTTCCTTAATATAGGCTCTGTTCTCTTCTTCCGTTTCAAAATTATCACAGGTATAATCTATTATCTTTCCATTTTCAAAGGTCAACAAAATATTTTTAAATTTTAATTCATTCAAATATACTTCCGATACATTCAGCACACCTTTAGTACCGGTTAATTTCGGCGAAGTAAATACCTCTCCTACCGGAATGTTCACATCCGCTGTACAGTTTTCGAAGTTTGTCTCCTTTTCCGGATTCTCCAAATCATGCATCATAACCAGCATATCGGTACGATTTTCCCCTTTACCTAGAACTCTGACAGACACCGCCTGATCCAGTTCATTGATCAGAATCTGCTGTACCTTTTTGTATGCCTCATTATCCAATGTATTAACTTTGATAATCTCTTTAAATATCTCTTCAAACTGTTCCCCGATTTCCGGAATCGGATATGCAATAATCGTAAAACTATAATCTTTATGTGGAATATATTCATTGACAATTTTTGCACTCTCCGAGGTCATCTGTACCGATAACTTCTGCTGTTTCTCAGAAAGTTTGAGATTTTCTTCTTTATTCCTCGGTTCAAACGGATTTTCTCCAAACACCTCTATCACTGCCGGACCGGCATATTCCTTCGCCAGTTCTTTTCTACTCTCATAAGAATTTCGAAGAATAGCCGTTCTTCGTTCTACGTAAGCCTTATCCAGATAGATTGTGTAATCCTGACGATGATCATAATCATATTGTTTATTTGGCGATGTACCGGAATATCCTGCCCTCCGATTTCCCCCAATAATCGGTGCCCGATAGATAATTGGTGTAAGTCCCATTTTTCTGAACTGTACAATTGCTGCCCGAATCATACGCTCCTGACCGATTGCATAACGAATGTTCACGTTTTTTTTCTTAGTGAGATCTATTCCTGCAATCCGAAATCCCTCTTCATAACCGTGAGTATACGTATATGCCATAGCTTCAATCTCATCTTCCGGCATACGATTCAAAAAATCTGCCAAACGAATTTCATTGTCTGTAATATAATCACCATAACGGAAAAGATACCTCAAATCCGTCAAATCGCTGTTCATAATGATATCCGTAGCAAAATCCAATGAAGGATCTAACATTTCTCTGGTTCGATAATCAACTGTGTGATCCGAATAATCGCTGATAAAATAGTAAAGAATTTCTTTTATTTCCTTCGCATCCGGAATACCTTCTTCAAATAGACAAAGCACCTGAATAAAGAGCTCTGCATTAATAGTCATGTTAAATAAACGTTGTTCTACAGCATAGATAATATCCCCACGAATCTCAACATACAAAAAGCTAAGAAGTGGACCAAGCTCTGCTCCCAGTCGTTTCACAGCATACGCCGGATTAGCATAGCTCTCTTCATAAGCTCCATCCTCTGACAAAATATCCTGATACAGGCTGCGATTATATGTCTGTAACGCTTCGAAACTGTAGTCTTTCAAATCATCTGTATCAATATGCCGCTTTAAACGATCCATCTCCTGTAAGAAAAGTGCAGTCTTTACAAAATAATCCTTATATGGTTCCTGCAGGCTTGTCTCACTGTTCAAAAAGAATGTAATACGTTCTACTGCGAGGGTATAACGTTCCAGCACACTATCATTTTCTTCTTTTAATAATTCCCTATAACGCAATTTTTTTCCTCTTTTCTTATATTTTTGTCCACTTAAAATAAAAATATGAGAGCGAAAATTTAATTTTTCACTCATCACATCCAACCAATAACATAAAGTGCAATTGCTACTAAAAACGGAATTGCATTCAAAATACCCGCAATTCTCTTCATCAGTAATCCTCCATCTGACGACTTCCATGCACTTACAGTAAAAACAATTCCTACAAATGCCAGCAACAAGCTTCCAATTCCCAGCAATCCCACTGCAGCC
>CAJOPP010000321.1 GCA_905236365.1 uncultured Lachnospiraceae bacterium | reverse complement strand
GCGCGTCGGTTAGATATCTTTCACAGCGTTATGCCATGCCGGATAAGAGGGTGGCAGGAGTGTTAACGGATATAGGTACAGAGGAACCTGTGCCATAAAGATGTCAGTAGTTTTTTTCTTTGTAAATCAAGGGCATGTGAAAGCATTTTGTTTTGACAATATCAGACCACTGGTATTCTTGGGTGAAGTTCCAGAGTGAAATTATCATAAGGACCACCTTGTGGAGAGCGTTCGGTCTTCTCATAGTCAATGGACTCAACCACTTCACTCAACATGGCATTTCTGGCCGGCACGTCCAATGTATCATATACATCTAACAGAGTTTCTATTTTCGGTATAAGAATCTGTCTCTTATTTAAGATCCTATTTTCGTTATCTACTCTTTTCTGAATATCATCACGTTTATTTTCAAGGTCGGTAATTTTATCCTGAAGAGTATTACTTCTTTTCAGGAAAACTTCCGGAGTATATATTCCCTGTTCAACAAGGTCATATGCATTATTAAGCTGATCCTGCAGGGCAGAGATATCTTTATCAACGGACTGAAGCTCTGAGTCCAATACTTCAAGAGGATTGATTTTCTGGATGGTTTTCTTTTCTTCCATTTTTAGCTGTTCAAGATAAGTGGCCAGTGCTTCAATGGCGGATTGTTCAAGAATATGTTCATAGCTGCCGACACAACGACATCCCTTGGTAGGACACTTGATCATTGTCTTACATCGGTCCTGAGGTCTTCTTATCATCTTGTGGCCACACATCTTACAATAGACAAGCCCGGCAAGAGGATTGCGGATTTCCAGTGCATTTGCTACAGGCTTTGACGGATGAGTAGCAAACATATCCTGGACGGTATTAAACAGATCATCATCAATAATTGGTTCGTGGAGACCTTCCCATACATCATAATTACGATTTCGCGGACGACTTATCTTGACAGCTCCGGCTTCGGTTTTTTTAACTGTACCACGTTCTCCATTTTTCACTTTACCAATATATACAACATTGACAAGCATCTTCTGGAGAGTGGAATAAGACCATTGATGTCCACGGTATGTAATATTAAGATTATTAAAATATTCGGCTATACTTGAATACCCCATGTGTTCATATGCATATAACTCAAATGCCATTTTGACTATCTTTGCTTCTTCAGGAATGATTTTCAGGCTCCATCCCCGCTGATCAGGGAGCTTATATCGCTCATATCCGAAAGGAGCCTTGTTATAGGGCCATTTACCCTCTTTGAGTGATTGAATGCGTCCTCGCTGCTGTCGGCGCGTTATAGCCTTATATTCACGCCTTGCCTGGAATAATCCATACTCGAAGAATTCTTCATCATATTCATTGTTGGGATCGTAAGTTTTGAGAGGGGTTATAATTAGAGTTTCTGAATACTTGAATACCTGAGCAATGATACCCTGATCTATAGTGTCACCCCTGGCCAGACGCTCCACATCAACCACAAGCACTCCTTTCCATAATTCATTTTCAACGTCATGGAGAAGCTGCTGCATCTCGGGACGTGCCGCTATAGTGTCACCGGATACGACTTCACGGTAGATCTTACCGATATGAAATTGGGATTGCTCTGCGAAGGTCTGCAGCATCTGCTCATGCCTTGCAAGAGTATCAATACCGTTTCGTTCTGCTTCAACATCCTTGCGGGATTTACGCAGGTACATAGCATATAATCGATTATCCATGACTATCACCCTTTCATATAATAAATGTCGGTTGCAGCGGGAGCGTGTGCGATATCGCACAAAATAATTAAAGTATAGTAATATTTATGCCGATATTAGATATAGAAGTAGTTGATTATTGATATTTAATGAATAATATTGTATAATCAATACATAATATTAAGTATGGCTAGCCTAGTAGCTCCCGTCTGGCATGTCCGGGGAGCTATGTTTTATCTTACGCCTAAACCACTATGTAAGCCTTTATGAGTCATGAAACGTTGATAGAAGTCTATACGTGCTGTAGGATTTCGATATTTAAAGGTAACGACTTTTTTTTGATTTTTGCCTTTTCCCATTTCAATTAATTGACCAATATAGCCAGCATCAAATAAGTATGTTAAAATAGTCTTTGTATCATTAGCGGTTATTTTTTTGTGTGGAACTTGCTGTTCAAAACTATTAGTTATATCTGATAATTGAAAAGCACGCCCGCCTAATTTTCTAAAAACAGAAGGAATAGACGAAATAATTTCGTCATCAACAAGACCTGCTAACTCATTCTTCATTTCTTCAATAAAGTATTTATTAGAATATACTTTTAAAACATTTTGAGTTTCAGACAAAGAAAGAGTTTCATTTGTTGGATATTCGCTTTGACAGAATTTCATAAATTGTAAGATATCTCGTGGTTTATATAATGTGTATTCTAAAATATAATCCCAAGATGATTTATTTTTAATTCTTTTAGGGAAAATGTTATCCCAACAATTCTTTGCATCAACATCATTGAGACCTGAAAGGATAAAACGTCTTTCTACAATTTCTTTCAATTCAGCAATTTTTTTATCCCAACTAATATATATAGATCCATCTTGAATAATTTTGTTTAAATCGGGATCATTAACCATGGAAATAATATCTTCTCTTAATAACATTATTATTTTAATTTTCTTTTTTGATACGATCATTTTTTCATTTATATAATCAGCACTACGTACTAAACTAGCTATTATTTCCATTCTATTTTTTTTGTATCGTAATATATCATCCATTCCGTCAATAATAATAAATATCTCCCGTTCATTTAGATATATATTTGATAATATATTAAGCATTTTTTCGTTAATGATTGAAATTCGCTCAATGTATGTTTGAGGCTTTACATGAAATTCTTTTTCAAATGCTACATCAAATTTAGCAATTCCAGCACCTATTTTTATTTTGGATAATTTAGTGATATCATTTTTATAACCAGAATCTATAGAAAATCCCATGGTATCAAGTAATGAAAGTATATCTGTAATTCCCTGATTTTCTGTCATTTGCATATCGTTAAAAAGTATTTTGAATATTGTAAATAATAGCAGAAAATCCCAAGATGTTTTATATTTTTGTGTACCAACAATATCTTCATCAACACCAGTTTTTGCGAAGGTTGAGAATTCAAAATCATTAAGATTCATTGGAAACGAATAAAGGTTATCACTATTATCAGACAACCATTGAATTTTAGAACTATATGCAGATTTTCCTACTCCTTTTCGGCCAACCAAAAGAAATTGATATGAATTTAGCAATTTATCTGTGATATTATGTTTATCACAGAAAGCAATTTCGAATATTTGAGGAATTCTTGAATATTCTTTTGTTGCATCTGCAAATCCGAATTCATAATCTTGTAATTGCATAATTACTCCTCCTAGATTGTAAAATTATTTTGTAGCATTTATAATCCATATATACATAACTCTGACAGCCTCTATTCCGGCAGTAAATACCATCGCCCCACCAGCTCTCGTGGTAAATATATTATTGTAAATGTATATCAATATGTTATAATGATATTGTTGTCAACCCCAGACTGGCAACAGGAAGGGGGTGTATGTCGTTGGTTGTGAACTTTATTATCTCTGTATTGGCAAGTGTAGCCGCCTACTATATTTGCAAATGGTTAGACCGGGATAATGACAACAACTAGCCTAGGACGCTCAACCGTAAAACGAGAAGAAACCCCGGGAGCCGCTACTCTCGGGGTTTCGCTTTGTGCATATCGTGTTCGGTTGCGAACTTTATGCCTGAACACATTATAGCATATGCACCCCGTAGTTGCAATATTCATTTTTTTATTTTGAAAGTAATTATTAATAATTTTAATAACATATATCGCATTTGGTTAATCCGGCATTTATGGCATCAGATTCGCTTTTTTCATAAATATTATTTGCATTATTAAGTCCCTTACAGTTCTTGGTACTATGATACTTCTTTCCGGTAGCAGTGGTATATACTGTGCTTGAAGTGGTTTGTGTATTAGTGGCGGTATTGGTTTCTGTAGTATTATT
>CAJOPP010000320.1 GCA_905236365.1 uncultured Lachnospiraceae bacterium | reverse complement strand
CCAAGTACATAGGAAGGACGTACCATGACAGGATACCCTATCTCTTCAGCAATCTTCAATGCTTCCTCTACATTAACTGCCATTCCGGATTCAGGCATAGGAATTCCTAATTTGTCCATCATCGCACGGAACTGATCACGATCTTCCGCAAGGTCAATGACTTCCGGAGATGTGCCGAGAATCTTAACACCATTTTTTTCCAATTCGGAGGAAAGATTGAGCGGTGTCTGACCACCAAACTGTGCAATCACACCAACAGGTTTCTCCTTCTTATATATGCTAAGTACATCTTCCAATGTCAACGGCTCAAAATAAAGCTTATCCGAGGTATCATAATCTGTAGAAACCGTCTCCGGATTACAATTCACGATAATGGTCTCAAATCCTAATTTCTTAAGAGCAAGAGATGCATGTACACAACAATAGTCAAACTCAATGCCCTGTCCAATACGATTCGGGCCACCACCTAAGATCATTACCTTCGGCTTATCCTCATTGACCGGATTCTTATCTTCTGCATTGTAAGTAGAATAATAATATGCACTGTTCTCTGTTCCACTAACGTGTACGCCTTCCCACGCTTCCTCTAATCCAAGTGCAATCCTCTTATCCCGAATCTCTGCTTCGGTTACATTCAGAATCTGGCTTAAATACTTATCAGAGAAACCATCTTTCTTAGCCTTGATCAAAGCATCATCTGCAGGCAGACTTCCTTTGGATGCGATCAGTGCCTCTTCCTCTTCCACCAGTTCTTTCATCTGCTCTAAGAAATAATGTTTTACTTTCGTGATTTCATGAATCTCATCAACCGTAGCACCTTTTCTTAATGCTTCATAAATGATAAAATAACGTTCACTGCTTGGTGTGATCAAAAGCTTCAGCAAATCTTCTTTGGACTTTGTATCAAAATCCTTCGCATGACCTAGTCCATAACGACCGGTTTCCAGACTTCGGATGGCCTTTTGGAATGCTTCTTTAAAAGTCTTACCAATGCTCATGACCTCTCCAACCGCACGCATCTGAGTTCCCAATTTATCTTCCACGCCCTTGAATTTTTCAAATGCCCAGCGTGCAAACTTGATCACCACATAGTCACCGTCTGGTACATATCGATCCAAAGTTCCATATTTGCCACACGGTATATCCTTTAATGTAAGTCCTGATGCTAACATCGCCGATACAAGGGCAATCGGAAATCCGGTCGCTTTAGAAGCCAGAGCAGAAGAACGAGAGGTTCTTGGATTAATCTCAATGACGATATCTCTGTCTGTTTTCGGATCATGCGCCCACTGTACATTTGTTCCGCCAATTACCTTGATAGCCTCTACAATTTTATAAGACTTTTCCTGAAGACGCTTCTGTACTTCTTCTGAAATAGTAAGCATTGGTGCAGAGCAGAATGAATCACCCGTATGTACGCCAAGCGGGTCAATATTCTCAATAAAGCATACCGTGATAATATTATTATCAGCATCTCTAACAACTTCTAACTCTAACTCTTCCCAACCTAAAATGGACTCTTCAACCAGAACCTGTCCCACAAGACTGGCCTGTAATCCTCTTGCACACACTGTCTTTAGTTCTTCTACATTATATACAAGTCCGCCACCTGCTCCACCCATGGTATATGCAGGACGAAGAACAACCGGATACCCTAATTTTTCAGCAATCTCTAAGGCTTCATCTACTGAATACGCAACCTCACTTCTTGCCATCTCAATACCCAGACTATCCATAGTCCTCTTAAATTCAATGCGGTCTTCTCCTCGCTCAATAGCATCAACTTTTACACCGATTACTTCTACATTATATTTCTCTAAAATACCTGCTTTTGAAAGTTCAGAACACAAATTCAGACCTGACTGTCCTCCTAAGTTTGGTAACAATGCATCCGGTCTTTCCTTCTCAATAATATACTCTAATCGTTCTACATTCAATGGCTCAATATATGTAACATCAGCTGTCTCAGGGTCTGTCATAATTGTTGCCGGATTCGAATTTACCAATACAATCTCATAGCCCAAACTTTTAAGTGCTTTACAGGCTTGTGTTCCCGAATAATCAAATTCACACGCCTGACCAATAATGATTGGTCCGGAGCCAATAATCAATACTTTATGAATATCTTTTCTCTGCGACATTTTCTTTCCTCCGTAAAAAATTTATTCTCTTTCAAACCATATATAGCGT
>CAJOPP010000319.1 GCA_905236365.1 uncultured Lachnospiraceae bacterium | reverse complement strand
TCCGGCAGTTTTACAAGCCTGTCCGGTACGGACACCACATATTCCTGCAAAAATCCATCTGTTCCACTTGCACGAAACTTTGAAGAGCGCAGATAATTCTCAGCAATCACAGGATCCTCTTCTGTCGGAAGATTTGGAATCATAACAACCCGGTCTCCAATTTCAAACGATCCGGTAGGATCATAGATGACCTGTCCGATTGCTTCGTGAATCAATGCCATAGGAAGTTTTTTGTTGAGAATCTCTTCCGGACGATTTCCCTGATAATATCGTTGATCCGCATTGCAAATGGAAAGATGGGTCGGTCTGACAATTACATGCTCATTATCTAAAGTAATATCTTTATAAACCAGTTCAAATTGACGTGGTTTTTTTAACTGATAGACTGAATTCAACATATATTATTTTCCTCCTAAAAGTGCTTCTGCCACTCTCAAATCATACGGGTACGTAATTTTGATATTGGAAACTTCTCCCTCTACCAAATGCACCTTCTCCCCCTTTATGACTAAAATTTTACATGCATCCGTTAATATCTCTTTTTCCTCTTCACTCAAAGACTGATATAAATCACGCAAATGAAGTGCTTTAAAAGATTGCGGTGTTTGACCCTGATACATCGTAGATCTGTCCGGAATGTCTGTGACCAGGGCATGATCCCTGCTCTCTACAATTGTATCGGTTGCCGCAATGACGGTATCGCATGCACCGTACTCCTTTGCGTACTTTATGTTTTCTTCCAATATTCTGTGTGTCAGGAACGGGCGGACCGAATCATGTGTAACAATAACCGTATCCTCATTTAACTTTCCCTGCTTTTCGATATATGCAATGGAATTCATAATCGTTTCATTTCTGGTTGACCCGCCTTCAATTACCACCACGCGATCGTGATTAGGAATATATTTCCGAATCAAATCTTCAGTATGCTTGATCCATTGCTTTGGTGATAAGACCAGCACCTGTTCAAATTCTGTATTTAATACAAATTTTTCAATTGTATGGATAATAATTGGTTTGTTTCCAATTTCCATAAACTGCTTTGGCTTTTCCACATTTCCCATACGGGTTCCTTTACCACCGGCTAATACGACGCCAAATACATTACTGTTTTCCATTTTTTTCCTCCTGATTCCGGTTCCATATCAGAACCATTCTTTTAACTCATAAATTCTTTATATTCATCCAGCACTGAATTTTTTTCTCCAATTCTCCGGATCTTACCCTCATGCATCCACATTACCTTGTCACAAAGATCCCTTAATGTAGAGATACTATGTGATACAATTACAACCGTTCTATCCTTGTTTGAAATCAATTCTTTCATCTTGGAATAACTCTTCCTCTTAAACTTCTCATCCCCGACACTCAGCACCTCATCAATCAACATGATCTCTGTTTCTAAAATAGCAGTAATCGAGAATGCCAGTTTCGAATACATACCACTGGAATATGTCTTGACCGGCATATCAATAAATTTACCAAGACCTGCAAACTTAATAATCTCCGGCATCTTAGCCCGCACTTCCTCTTCCGAAAACCCAAGCAACATACCGGATAACAAAATATTTTCTCTTCCGGTCACCTGTTTTTCAAATCCAACACCAATCGAAAGCAACGAAACAGTATGACCCTTGAGATCAATCGTTCCGGAATCCGGTGAAAAGATACCAGCCAACGCTTTCAGCATAGTGGATTTTCCACTACCGTTTTTCCCGATAATTCCAAGAATCTCTCCCTTCTTCACATCAAAAGAGACATCATTCACTGCTATAAATTCATCAACTTGCACTTTCTTTAACTTTAACAGACTTTTTTTGATAGAATAAGCCTGAACACTCTTGTACCCGATTACAAGATTTCTTACCTCAATTGCATTTTCCACAATATCTGTATTTTCTTCTATTTCTACAGAAGGAATCCTTGCTTCCTGTTCTATCATTTCCTTTTCCTTCATCCTTAAATCACCTTCACATAACTATTTTCGTTTTTGTATATCGTTCTCACACCAATCATTCCCAAAATAATACCAATCACTGCCCAGATTAAAAGTGCCTTCCAATTCGGTCCCGTCTTATAGAGTAACGCATTACGCATATCTGTAATCACAAGAGCCATCGGATTGTAATTATATAGAATTTTTGCAGCATTAGGATAATGCTTTCCTACTCTGTCCTCAATACTATAAAAAATACCTGTTGCATAATAGAGCATTCGGAAAAGGAGTGAAATTACATTCGATAAATCTTCTATAAATACGCCAAAATGCATCATGATAGTTGAAAGACCAAATGTAACAATGATGAGAACCAGCATAATTGGAAAAAATGCAAATATATACCAGGAAAGCTCCACCCTTAATGCAATCATCAATACTGCTACAATTCCCCATGCAATCAGCATCTTAAATCCGTTGACCATCATGTTTGTAAGCAACAACACAAACTTTGGGATATAAACCTTTGCTATAATAGAGCGATTCTTCTTTACCAATTTCACACTTTGCTGCACATTTCTGCTAAAGAAATTCCACATCGTAAGTCCAATAAAAAGAAACGCTGTAAAATATTTTACTTTACTTTGAAAAATCAGTCCAAACACAACATAATAAATTGCCATCGTAAATAAAGGATCCAATACCCACCATATCCAGTTAAGAAAAGACCCTGCAACTTCTGTTTTTAATGCTGTTTTCGCTGCCCGAACCTCATAATTATAATATTTTCGTACATCATTAAAAAAACGCTTCACTTGTTTTCAATCTCCTTTTTATCATTCTCTTTGACTGCAGTTGTCTGATTCAAGTCAATTCCCTCTGTATTTTCCTTTTGGAATAAAATCTTAAATGTAAGTAACAACAGTTTGAAATCTAACCACAAAGAGTAATTTTCAATATAAGTCAAATCTAATTTTAACTTGTCATACGGTGTTGTATTATATTTACCATACACCTGTGCATAACCGGTAAGTCCGGCTTTTACTTTTAATCGGAAATCAAATTCCGGAATAATCTCCTTATATTGTTTCGCGATTTCCGGTCGTTCCGGACGCGGTCCCACTAGCGACATGTCACCTTTAATAATATTAATTACTTGTGGAAATTCATCAAAATGCAGAGCTCTCAATACCCTTCCTACCGGAGTTATCCTGTCATCTCCTTTTTTTGCCAACTGAATTCCGTTCTTTTCCGAATCAATACGCATACTTCTAAATTTATAAATTTTAAAGATTTTACCATCTAACGTCAGTCGTTCCTGAGAATATAATACCGGTCCTCCATCATATAATTTGATCAGCAATGCAATCACCAGAAAGAACGGTAATAAGATAATCGATATCGGAATCGTAATCACCAGATCCATGATTCGCTTAAATATAATCTGATCTCCCGACAGTCCTTTATTTCGGGATAGTAGAAGTGGTGTATCAAACAGATGAATCTTATCCGAACCGGTTAACAAAATATCCGAAATCTTCGGAGTCACATAGGTTCTTACAGATAGTTCAAAACAACGTTTTAAAATAATATTTCTCTCATACGCAGAAATATCATAAATCAACACTGCTTCATAATTATCAAGACTTTCACAGATATTATCCAGTCCCTCACTCAGATGCATGATATCGCAAATATTATACTTATCCTTTCTGGTTCCCAACTTATTGAGAATCTCCTTCGGCGACCGGTCATCATAGATCAACAGCATCTGTCTCGGGGGATACAGTAATGCATAAATCGACTTACAGATAAAAACCCACACCAGAATAATAACCACTTGAGCCAACGTCATAAGTAATAACGGTCTGACCGTCAAATACTCCCGGCTGATCAGACAGATTTGCAAATATGCGATCACATTAGTACATAATAGCGACAGCATCTGGGAATAAAGTACATCCATTAATCGCAAATACCCGATTTTAAATCCACCATATAAATTGGTAAACAAATACATGATCAATGCATAAAACCCGACCACAGCCCAGTTACCACGTCTCCAAAACGAAATATCAAGAAGTTCCAGTTCTCTCTGATAAAATCCATACCAAAGGTAAGTAAACAAAATAGTATGAATCGCCAAAATCACAAATCCCTCAAAAAATGTGATCAATCTTTTAAAACGATCTCTTTTTCGCATGTTATTTCATCTCCACAAAATTCCATTTTTCTCCAAAACATCGTTATTATAGCATTATTATTATCATCTGACAACTACCCACATAAAATGGAAAAATTCCAAAGGCAACCATTCAGCAGCTACCCGAATGGCATAAGCTAAACTGTAACACAGCTACTCGTTAAGTACTTTCTCAATGATTCGCGAAGTGGCATGTCCGTCACACGCTGACATGAATCTCTCCCGAAACTCCACCACTTTCTGTAGAGAATCTTCCTTTTCTTCCAGAATGCCCTTTATCAGTTCTTCCTCGTTATAGTATATGCTACCTGGTACAAATTCATCATATGTGTAATAAAAGCCTCTTTCTGTTACATAGTCTTTATAATCATATGCATAAAAATACATCGGTTTTTTCAAAAGTGAATACTCAAATATCAGGGAAGAATAGTCTGTGATACATAGATCCGATGCACACATAAGGGATTCAATCTCCTCTTTTGAAGCATCATAAAAAAAATCTACACACGCATCCGGTATCTCCGGCAAAGCCTTTACTGCCGGATGTGCCTTGTATAAGATTACGTATTGTTTTCCAAGATTCTGATACATCTTTTGCCAATCCGGTAATTTAGGTGATCTGGCTTCCTGTACATTTCCGCGAAAAGTCGGAGCGTATAGGATGATCTGTTGTTCTTCTCCGATCCCATAAGAGGAACGAATCTGCTTTTTACAGGAATCGATATATTCCTGTCTAAAAAACACATCAGTCCTGCTGACTCCGATTGGCAGCACGCTTTTCCTGTCCTGTCCCATGCTTTTTGCATAGATATCCACTACTGCCGGACTGCTTACTGTAGTAAATGTATATGCATTATAGTACTTTTCTTTGAGATTAGCCGTACCTTCATAGCCAAATCTTTTAAAAGCACCACAGCCATGCCATGTCTGTATCAGTTTTGTTTCCTTTCGAATCGGAAGTGCCGCTAAAACATTACTGCTCTCATCTACAAACACATATTCCGACACTGCTAATGGTTTTAACATCTCAAAACACGACTTGATATAATCCTTATAAGAAAAAACAGAATTTCCCAAAAAAGAAACATCCACAGTAAATGTTTCTTTTTTACAAAATTCTTCATAAAGTAAAGTAAAATTATTCGTTAGTCCGGCATAACGGATTTCAAGAAATAAAACCCGATTCTTTTGAACCGGCTTTCTGGAATACCATGTATATAATAACGGAAATATACATCTGAACAATGCTGTTTTTCCTATATTTTTCAGTACCTTTTTCACGACTCATACCTCTTTTTATTCATAATATCCAGAACCCGTTTTGTCGCCCTTCCGTCACAGCCGTTCATATACCGCTGATAAAATCGCTGCATTGCCTGTTTATCAAAAACATCATATGCCCGGGTAATTCCTTCCAACAATTCCTCCTCTGTCTTTGCAATCTCACCAGGGAGTTCACGATAATCCAGATAAAATCCTCTTGCTTCGGAATACTCGTCCAAATCCGGTGCAAATAACAATATTGGTCGTTGATAGATTGCATAATTAAAAAGAATCGAGGAATAATCCGTAACCAGAAGATCTACAACAGGCAATAACTGTTCTGTGGGAATTTCAATCGTAGAATGTTTTCCTTTTGACTCCATATGAGGATGATATTTGATGATCACATACCAATCTTCTTTTAGTTTTTCTTTTAATTTTTCAAAGATTTCACTTCCAGGTACGACCGGATTCAAAGCACTTCCCCGAAAAGTCGGTGCCCACAGCAGAATCTTCTTATCTCTGGCCTCCGGACATACCTTAAAAAAATTCTGCCGACTCTCTTTCTGATACAGTCTATCAAAATATTGGTCTGTAGCACCTACTCCGATTGGAATACAAACTCCTTCTTTTAACCGCATAGCGCTGGTGAATGGCTCTACACTTTCCGGACCGCTGACCGGAACCAGATCATAATTTCGAAATACATTGCCGACATAATCCTTTGGAATATCATCGGTTGTATCATATCCAAATTTTTTAAATGCACCACATCCATGCCACAATTGGATGACAAAGGTCTGTTTCCTTTTCTTACAGGAAGCAACCGGTAAAAAATTATCACTGATCACCACATAATTCGCTCTGGCATACTGCTTCATGAATTGAAGCATTTTCCATAATGCTTTTCCATAACTCATCGCCTGAAAATCACAATACCATTCTACTACTTCATACTGATCCTGATTTAAAGCATCGTACATCCATTGCATTCTGACCGGTCTGCTTTTGCTATGTCCATCTGCCATTATGACAAGTCCCGGAATCACTTTCTGCACACAACACAAACGATATGCAATAGGTAAAATGAGATTTTGAACAATCATTTTAAAATATTGCCGTAATTTCTTCTTCATATCATCTACCCGTCTTAAAGATTTTCATCTGAACAATTGTCCTTCTATTTGTCGATACATCTGCAACTGAACATTTATAACCGATGGATCTTAACAAATTACCGGTCACTTTATTTTTGCAGCCATCCATTATTAGAAAATGTATATTTTTTCCCTTTTATTTTTATTGTTTTTCCTTTTACCATCTCACCACTCTTTTTGAAGTAGTAGCGATGTCCCTTGTATGTAAGCCATCCCGTCTTCATAATTCCAT
The DNA here is from genome assembly GCA_905236365.1 of uncultured Lachnospiraceae bacterium. Lineage (GTDB taxonomy): Bacteria > Bacillota > Clostridia > Lachnospirales > Lachnospiraceae > CAG-590. Next base: position 1,530 of record CAJOPP010000319.1, on the reverse strand, counting down.
TGCTGTTAAAATAATACCGTTTACTCCTGATAATCTGGAAACCTGTTACTCTCCGTCCATCACTTCCCACATAATACTTTTTCCCCTTGGTAGTAATCCATTTATTTTTTGCAAGACTTCCGTTGGATTTCCGATAAAAATATTTGCCGTTGCCATCCTGATACCAGCCTTTCGTGATATGGCATACGCCGTCTTCATCAATTGTAATTCCCGGTTCTTCTGTCTCTAACTGAAGTTCTCCATCCTCATTCAGCAGATATCGTTTCGTACCTACTTTAACAAGACCGGTCTGCATCTTGCCATCACTTTCAAAATAGTACCGCTCTCCGGATATATCTTCCCAGCCGGTTGTTGCACCGGAGGAAGTCAGATAGTATGTATCTCCCATATAGGAAAACCAACCATCTGTTTTGCGTTTTCCCTGATAATAATACTGTTTCTTTCCCGCTTCTTTATACCATCCATGTTTTAATGCACTGCTTCTGGTCTCTATTTTATTTTCATAATCATCATACAGGAAATCAATATCCACAGTATTTTCAGTTATTCCACTGATTCTTTGCGTAGAAGTTGCCTGCCAGATACTATACGGATAATCATCCTGATCCGGTTCTTCATGGGTATATCTTGCATACCAGAAATCATACTCCTCCAATTCATCAGAATCTAAATAATTATTGTACCAGTTCTGATTACAGTAGAACATCGGATAATACCCTGCCGCAGCAATCGTATCCATATATGTTTTAACCATAGCCGTCCGCTCCGCTTTTGTCGTTTTTTTGACAATGGAATCGTCCTCAATGTCATAAGCTACCGGAAAAGAAACAGGCACTCCGTCTAACTGCTTAATTGTAAATTCCGCTTCATTTAAAGCCTGATTTACTGTATTTGCGTAGGAATAAAAGTAAATACCGACAGGAATCCCAGCCTTCACTGCCCCTTCCACATTGGTCCGAAAACGGTTGTCCAATGTACAGTTTTTACTGCCAAAACGTCCTTTTCCATAGCCAATCCGGATCATAGCAAAATTAACGCCAGCATTCTTCACCTTATTCCAATCCATCGTTCCCTGATAGGTGGATACATCAATCCCCATAGTAACGACACCATTTTCCAGCTTTGTGATCCTGGCGCCAATCTTCTTGCCACTCTTATAATTATTTCCCGACTGATTGAAAAAATAATAGGAATCTCCTACTTTTTTCCAACCCGTCACTTTTTCTCCATTGTTGTCCACATAATAGGTTGTTTTCCCATCTTTGATCCACTTCGCCTTCTGGATTACATTATTTACATAGTAGTATCCATTCACCCAGCCGTTCTTCTTTACTGCAGCTTGAGCGGAAATCGATTCTGCTGACAGCAATAGCAGAAAAGCCGTTACCATCCATATTCGTTTTCTCAAAATCCGTTTATACTGATTCTTCATCATTCCTTACTCCGTTTGCTTTTATCCGTCGTATTATTTTACTTCATGTCCTTTCTCTCTGATCACCTGAACAACTTCGTCTACATATTTTTTGCATA
>CAJOPP010000318.1 GCA_905236365.1 uncultured Lachnospiraceae bacterium | reverse complement strand
TCACACAATAGGAAACATACTGCAAGGAGCTACAATCTCAGATATGCCGTTATATGAGGTATCTTTAGATGGTGTTAATTTGGTAAGTGTAACATCGAAATTCGCTATAATGACGGGAACAGACGATATATACAGAAAAAATGAAGTATATAATAAGAATGAGGTATACAACAAGAATGAGGTATACATGAAGAGTGAAGCTGATAATGTGTTTGTGAAAAAGTTGGATATTAAATATTTCGATATTATTCAAACTCCGGATATGGTAAATTATAGTGTATTTATTGATGGATTTACACATAACAGCATAGTATTGGGTTACAGATATTTAGAGAGTGCTGGTGCGAATGAACCGACGATAGTTTATGATTCTGGACAAGATTCTAACGGAGACGCACGTAACATATTGAGAATCATACATGACTTAGGGTACGATCCAGAGGATAATACTAATGTACATGTTACATTTGCAGATTTACCATCAAGAAATAGAACATTTAGAGTGTATTACATATAGGGGGTGATTAAACATGGAAAAATTGAAAGCAATTTTTATAGTAATATCCAGTACAATATTTAGCTGGCTTGGAGTCTTAGCATTACCGGTGACACTCCTTTTGGGGCTGAATATAGCCGATTATATCACAGGGTTTGCAGCTGCCCCATATCGTGACACAACATCGGAACGCCCGGTAAAGAGTTACAAATCAATAAGAGGAATATACAAGAAAGTTTGCATGTATCTGTTGATATGGATTGGATGGATAGTGGATACGATGTTAAGTTCTACACTTGCACAGGCAAATTTTGAAATGCAATGGCCGCCTGTCTTTGCTATCGTGATAACATGTTGGCTTATATTTAATGAAATTATTTCGTTGCTGGAAAATATCGATGATATCGGTGCACCAATTCCCCCATTTCTGATGCCAATCATGCAGATGATCAGAAAGAAGATAACACTGGATAGCGAATTGGAAGAAAGTCAGGGTAACAGTACATCAACTCAGAAGAAAGCGAGGGATAATACTTGAATATTTCAGAAAATGGATTAAATCTGATTAAGAAATTTGAGGGCTGTAAATTATCAGCATATAAATGTCCGGCCGGAGTATGGACCATCGGGTATGGTCATACTACAGGTGTAAAACAAGGACAGACTATCACGCAGGAGCAGGCAGACGCCTATCTGAAGGCTGATTGTGCCAATGCAGAAAAGAATGTGAATCTATTTATGAAAAAATATGGATTCAATCAGAATGAGTTTGATGCGTTGGTGTCCTTTGCGGTCAATATTGGAAGTATTAACCAGCTAACAGGTAACGGAACACGTTCGTTATCAGAAATTAGTGCAAAAATACCGGAATATAACAAAGCAGGCGGAAAAGTTCTTCAAGGTTTAATAAACAGACGGGCAGCAGAAAAAGCATTGTTTGACACTCCGGTTCAAGAAGCTCCGGAGCCTGGGAAAGACTCTGTAACAGATACGAAGAAAAAAGCTAAAACATACAAAGGACAAGTAACTGCAAAAAGTGGTTTAAATGTAAGAAAAGAAGCTGACAGTGAATCCGGTAAACTGGGAGCTATTAAATATGGCACCATAGTAACAGTCAAAAAGGAACAGAAAGGCTGGGGTAAGATTACGGTCATGATCAATAACAAGAGTGTTACAGGTTGGGTGTATTTGCAGCATATCAAAAGGATTTAAAATGGTTGTGTAATGTCCTTTGAGGTACTACAATTCGGACCGCCGATTTGCGACATGATTGCTGTTGCCAGCTTTGCATTTGTTGTCTTAATATTTACCGGATATTCCAGCATTTTCATATATGTCCACATTATCGATCACACTCCTTCTGCCATGGCCATGGTTCCTTCCCCCAGGTCCAAAAATCTTCATCCTTCTCACCATAAATCGTAAGTGGTCCAAATTTCTTTTCAAAGAGAGAAAATGCTTTTTTCCATTTTTTATGGTAATCGTGATAAGCATCCAATGCACACGAGTCTTCCGGATGAGTATCCAGATACAATGCGAGTTCGATGATTGCAAAGTTAGTGGAACGAATCAATTCCATTAAATCGTTCTTGCACATATCTTCCATTTTAACACCTCACTCCACAAAATATTTTATTGAGATCTTTGAAAATGGTCCCTTCCATTAATCCGCAGTCGGGCTCATACAGATCGCCCCATTGTTGCCAGGGCACATATGACATAACAAGCGGAAACTGATTACCCAGTTTTTCCATGGCATCTTCTACATGGCAATTTTTCTTTGATACTGAGCAGACACATTCTACCTCCATGCTGCGACCATTGTCATCGTACATTGTCCGGCTTTGTCGACCGGCAGTTTGCATATCCGGCTGCCGATATCCTGAATTCATCTGATTGTAGCAATTTCTTCCATTGAAAGAATTCATATTGCGATAGGATTCCAAGATGATTCTCCTTTTTCCCTTACTATACTACATAATATGATAGATTCAAAGAGGTGTGACTATATAGTATCTACTATTTTATGCACATATGTTAGAGAAAAGTACCGTGTGGTAAAAGCAATTAGTCAAGACTCGCTTGCGAGTCTTGCGCGCCGGATTCGGGTCAGCTTTAGCTGACAAATTCCTAACCGAATCCGTGTGCATCCTC
>CAJOPP010000317.1 GCA_905236365.1 uncultured Lachnospiraceae bacterium | reverse complement strand
TAGGTGTTTATATGGAAGAAATCATTAAGGTTGGAATTGCAGATATGAAGCTTTGCAAAAAACCTGACAAGATTACTACGATTGGCTTAGGTTCCTGTATTGGGATTGTTTTATATAATGCATATGATGATTATTGCGGGCTGGTTCATATTATGTTGCCTTCTAGTAAAGAAATCAAGAATAATGCGAATCGGGCAAAATTTGCAGATACGGGTATTGAGGATTTGATTCTTGCACTTGAGAGTAAAGGGGTAAAAAGAAGTTCGTTATCTGCCAAAATTGCAGGTGGAGCATCAATGTTTCAATTTACGGGTAATTCTTCTGATTTGGGGAGTGTCGGTGAACGCAATATAAAAGCGGTGAAGAGTGTGTTGTCGTTCTACAAAATTCGGATTGTTGCAGAAGATACAGGTGCCAATTACGGACGAACAATTGTATTTGATAATGTTTCAAAAGATTTGTTGATTCGTTCTACTGGAAAGCCGGATAAGATTATATAGTCGTAAGTGGATAATAAGTTAAGTATCAGGAGGCTTATTTATGAAGTTGCGGTATTTGCGGGCGTTTATTGTTTTATTGGCGGGGCTTATAGCGTTGATTATCAATATGAAAACGCATAAGAATATCAATGTTTCTTTATTCATTGTTTTAATTGTTATTTTAGTTTTTTATATAATTGCTACTTTAATAGTGGAAATTTTGCAGCGATCCCTGACATCAAATGATAAGGATGAAGTAGAGATTGTTACTTCTTCGGAGGAAGAGGTAGATGAAGCAACACAAATTCCATTTGATGAAGAATGAAAATTACTTGTGAAAAAGAATAGAAGAATGGTACGTGGGGTGTATGATGGACGATACAAAGAAGAATCAGTTGTGGGAAAAATATATACAAACGAAGTCAGAAAAACTGCGCGAACAAATTATTGTAGAATATGTACCTCTAGTGAAACTTGTTGCTGGTCGTCTGAATATGTATCTTGGTTACACTGTGGAATATGATGATTTGGTTGGTTATGGTGTTTTTGGATTAATTGATGCGATTGACAAGTTTGACTATGGGAAAGGAATCAAGTTTGAAACCTATGCAAGTCTGCGGATTCGAGGTGCTATATTAGATCAGATTCGGAAAATGGATTGGATTCCAAGATCAGTCAGGCAGAAACAAAAACAAATTGAAAATGTGATTGTCAATTTGGAAAAAGAAAAAGGAACTAATTTAAAGGATCAGGATATTGCGGATGCATTGGGAATCTCGCTTGATGAATATAGGAGTTGGGAGGGATTGACGAATATTTCTAATATTGCCTCTTTGGATGAATTTATGGAGCAGGGTTCCGAAGGTGGTGTAAAGGAATTTCGCAATACAGCTTATCTGGAACCAGAACAAGCAATTGATCGGGAAGAAATGAAAAAAATGCTGGCGGAAGCATTGGATATTTTGACAGAAAAAGAGAAAAAGGTGATATTGCTTTATTATTATGAAGATTTGACTTTAAAAGAAGTTGCAATGGTACTAGAAGTATCAGAATCTAGAATATCGCAACTTCATTCTAAAGCTTTGGAAAAAATGAAGAAGTATTTAGGAAAATATTTTGAATTGTTGATGGGCTAATGCATGGCATTTTCGGGAAGGAGTATTTATGAAATATATAAATGGTTTTTTTCAGTTAGATATTCGGGAAAATGGTGTGTATGCGCATCTTTTTCCTGAAAAAGAAAATGGTAAAAAAATAAACGTGCAGGAGTTTGCAGATTATTTGGAAAGCTGCGGGATTCATGATTATGATTTGCCGGAGTTGAATCGGGCGATTTCTGTAGCAAAAGAAGAATGTGATATTTTTGTCTCACCAACGATAATCCCAGAAGTTGATGAGAAAGCAGAAATAAGGATTTCTCAAGATAAAATGATGGCGGTCATACGATTCTTTCCTCCGTCAAAAAAAGGGCATTTTATGAACGAAAAGGAGATTATGAATGAGCTGTCAGGCAGAAAGATTAAATATGGTATTTCTACTAAAATTATACAAGCCTATATTGCAGGAAGACAATTTTGCAGAGATATTCCGATTGCCAAAGGAAAGGCGATTGTTCGTGGAACTGATGCTCAAATTGTTTATAACTTTGAGACAAATCCAACTGCAAAGCCAAAACTATTAGAGGATGGAAGCGTAGATTTTCACGAGCTCAATATGTTTACCAGCGTGAAAAAAGGTGATTTGTTAGCAGAGTTGATACCAGATTCCCCGGGGGAAGCAGGTATGGATATTTATGGAAATGTGGTAAACCCTCCGAAAGTGAAAAAAAGAGTTCTGAAATATGGAAAAAATATTTGTTTGTCAGAGGACAAATTGAAAATATATTCTGAAGTAGATGGAGATGTTAAGCTGGAAGGAGATACGGTGTTTGTTTCTAATACCTATGTTGTTCCGGCTGATGTGGATACTTCTACCGGGGATATTCGCTATGACGGGAATGTGGTTGTGGCTGGCAATGTTCGTTCCGGATTCCGAATTGAGGCTACTGGTGATATTGAAGTAAATGGTGTTGCAGAAGGTGCAACATTGATTGCAGGTGGCAATATTGTCCTGAAACGAGGCGTACAGGGTATGGGTAAAGCGTATCTGGAAGCTGGTCAGGATATTGTGACTAAGTTTTTGGAGAGTTGTACGGCGAAAGCAGGAAATACTATTAATACGGGTTCAGCTCTGCATTCAGAGCTGGTAGCAGTGGAGACGGTAATTGTCAGTGGCAGAAAGGGATTTTTGATTGGAGGAACTATATCTGCCGGTATGCGAATTGAAGCTAGTGTTATTGGCAATAAGATGAATACTGCAACTGCATTAAAAGTCGGAGTGGAACCGGAAGTGATGGATCGCTACAGAGAACTTAGTTTGATGATCAAAGAAGAACAGGAAGAAATGTTAGAACAACAACAGGTTTTAGAAAATCTTAAAAAGAAATTAGCAGGAGGTTTGAAGCTACTACCAAATCAAATCGCACAAGCGAAACAGGCTGGTGACAGAATGAAAGAGTTAGGAGAAAAGCTTGAAAAAGAATCAGCTGAATACATTCAAATAAAAGAGGAAATTGAAAATCATCGTGGTGGAAAAGTGATATTACAGAACACCATCTATCCGGGGGTAAGTATCTATATTTCAAATAGGATTTATCCTGTAAAGGAAGTGCTTAGCAGGTGCCAGTTCCGTTTGGAAGGAGCCGACATTGTATCGGTGCCAATTTAAATGATATGAAAATGGTTATTATATAAAAAAATATGGAGGTGCTTTATGATACGCCCGATTGAAATGCAAATGTTACTTCCACGAACCGAATCTGTGGGAAATACCCAGCATCATGAAAATCAAAGAGTTGTGAATGACAATTCTTTTGCTGCAAATGAAGTAGCAAAGGAAGTGAAACATAATAGCGAGACGGTAATAAAAAAAGATGCCAATGAGTTTGCAGAATATCAATATGATGCAAAAGAAGAAGGAAATGGAACTTATCAAAACCCCAGAAAACAGCGTAGAAAAAAACAAAATATTGCAGAAGAGGATGAAAACTCAAGTAAGGTTCCGGCAACAATTAAAGATAAAGAACCTAGAGTGAACATTCAGATATAGGAACAGGAGTATGACATGACAGGTTCAATAGTGATAATGAGTATATTAGGAGTTGTTTTAATTATAGCAAGTTTTCTCGTTTCAGAGAAATTGATAAAAAAGGAAAACAGCTTTAATATTGATTTGCTTACTGTGAATGAGGATTATGAGTTTTCAGAACGGGAGCAGAGTATTATTAAACGGAAGATTGAAGATGTAATTGCAAAACAGGCGAAGGATATATTATATGAAACTAACGATTCCTTAGCGAATATGGCAAATGAAAAGATGATGGCGTTAGGAGATTATGCGGTTGCCGTCTGCGATGAAATTGAAAAGAATCACAAAGAAGTTATGTTCCTGTATGGCATGTTAGATGACAAACAGAAAGAAATCATGAATACTGTAAAAATGGTTGATGAAACAAAACTCAATGTGATGGAAATAAACGATAAGTTAAATCTGAAGATGGAACAGCAGTCCGATCAAATCAAGAAAAGTGGCTCTGCGGAAAAATCGGTTATTAAGGAGGATTCTGATCTTTTAAATCAGAATATCAAAGATAAAAATTTGGAAATAAAGAAGGAACAGGAAGAACAGCTGGAAATAAAAGTGGAGGATATTTCTTCTGAGGAAAGCAAACAGGAGTCAGAGGATAGCGATAATTCCAATAATCTAATTTTAGAGATGTATCAGAATGGCGACAGTATTATTGAAATAGCAAAGCAGCTTGGTCTTGGTGTAGGAGAGGTAAAGCTGGTAGTTGATTTATACCAAGGAGAATGACATGAAGTTTAAGTATTTTTTACGAGGCTTGGGGATTGGGATGTTGTTTGCCTCAATCATCTTTTTTATTGCCTATAGGCAGGATCCGTCTGTGAATTTGACAGATGAGGAGATTATTCAAAAAGCAAAAGCACTTGGGATGGTCGAAAAAAAAGATCCGGTTAAAGAGTTGTTGACAGCGGGCGAGAATTCTTCTGAGTCTGATGAATTGTTATCTACGGATACAATAGAGGATAATTCCAGTGAGAAGAATGCTTCTGAAAAAATTACAGTAAAAACGGAGGAAAAGAGTGTATCTGAAGAGGAGAAGATTTCAGAAAAACAAAACAGCAAGGAGTCAATAACCTCGGAAGTGACTACAGAAGAAAAAAAACAGAAGGCCACAACCGGGCAGCAAATTACAACAGACGAAGAAGTCCAAATTGAACAACAAATTACAACAATGGAAGAAATCCCGACTGAACAGCAAATAACAACGGAGGAAGAAGTTGAAAAAGTTGTTTCCTTTACGATTAGGGGGGGCTCGTCTTCTTTGACAGTTTGTAAGAATTTGCAAAAGGAAGGCTTGATTGAAAATGCTGCAGAATTAGATGCATATCTGATTGAAAACCGATATGCGAATCGTATCCGGGCGGGTACTTATGAGTTACAGCCAGGAATGAGTTTTGAAGAAATCGCAAAAAAGATTTCCTCTACCGGAAAAAGAACGAATTAATGGCTGTATTGCTGGCACTCAGTGGATGGTCGGATCTCGGCTGTTTATTATTAGCTAAAAGGCTGAAACATAATTATTGTTATGATTTTTTATTATAAAATTAAAAAAACAGCTTGTTATCGTGCGATTCCTATGCTATAATAGCTTTCGTTGAAAATAAATCACAGTGATGAATTCCTGAAATGGTGCAGATTTATAGGGAGTCCTTGGTCTGTTTTCGGGCAGCAGAAGTCACTGGAAGAAAAACCAGGAGGTATATTATGAGCGTTATTTCAATGAAGCAATTATTGGAAGCAGGTGTTCACTT
>CAJOPP010000316.1 GCA_905236365.1 uncultured Lachnospiraceae bacterium | reverse complement strand
GCTGTCGAACACATCCTTTGAAAATCCATTCTGCAACCTTTCCTTATTCTGTACAGACTCCCAACGTTGAACATCCTGATTTTTTTTCTCATCTTCTGATAATACCGACTGCAATCCCTTTTCCTCTATCCCGCTGCCAAAATAGTCCAGACAAAAATTTCTCAACGCTTCATATCTGGCTTCTCTTTTAAATCCGATTCCAAATAAACGATTTTCTTCATAATATCTTCCAAGGGTTTCATAAAATTCATACGGGGATTCGAATAGAGAAACCAAATAGGGCAATACATGCTCAAACTGGTCACTGTTATAATAGACCTCAACCATTTCCTCAACCATTTTCAGAATCAGAATTTCATCATAAGTAATCCACTTGGTAGAGAGCACTTCATAGGGTTGAACATCCCGATACTGCAGCTCATAACTTTGAATATTTTCTCCCATATAAGAACCTTTTAAAACTTTTAAAAACCCAAGCTGAAGTTGATTGGGCATCATGGCATAAGCATCATTAAAGGATTTCTGAAACGTAACAAAATTTTCATAAGGAAGTCCCGCGATCAGATCCAGATGCTGATGAATATTGTGAAAACCTCTAATGGTTAACAAGGTTTCTTTTACCTTATCTACATCCATTACCCGACGGATTTCCTGAATCGTAGCCGGATTGGTGGACTGTAATCCAATCTCTAACTGAATCAGCCCCGGACGCATTTTCCGGAACACTGCAAATTCTTCCTCTCCGATCAGATCTGCCGCCACCTCAAAATGGAAATTCGTCACCCCATTATCATGTTCCGTAAGATATTCCCAGATTGCAAGTGCATGTTTCCGGTTGCAGTTAAAGGTACGGTCAATAAACTTCACTTGAGGGACCCTGTTTTCCAAAAAGAAGTCCAACTCCTTTCTCACCAGCGAAAGACTTCGAAAACGTACTTTCTTCTCAATCGAAGAAAGGCAATAACTACAGGAATACGGGCACCCTCTGCTGGTCTCATAATACAGAATCTTATTCTGAAATACAGAAAGATCATCATAGATAAACGGAAGGTCATCCAGATCCATCAACGCCCTTGGAGGATTCTGTCTGATTTCTCCCTTATCATCCCGGTACAGAATACCCGGTATCCCTTCATAGATATCTGCTCCTTCCTTTTTATGACCAATCGTTTCCCGTTCTGTCGTTTTCCTGTCCTCAGCATTTCTTTGACTCTGTAGTTTCGCTTTCCGGATTTCTTCCGCAATTTCCCGGTTTACCTTTCCGTGCTCCTTCCATGCCTTTGTCAACTCATAAAAAGTAACTTCTCCTTCCCCCACCATAACACCTTCCAGAAAGGGATTGTTCTGCAAATGATTCTTTCCATCATATGTTACCTCCGGTCCTCCCAACCAGATTCTGGTATCCGGAGCAACCTTTTTTAATTCTTTTGCGATGGTCAGAATCTCATAAATATTCCATATATAACAGGAAAAGGCAACCACCGCTGCCCTTTCCTGATACAATGACTGTAAGATCAAATCTAAATTATGATTAATTGTATATTCCCTTACAACAATCTCCGGCTGCACCACCTCTGAATCCGGAAAACAACTGCTCTCCTTTCTTTGCTGTGCTTTTGCATATGCTTCCAGGTCATATACTGCCAAATTCGAGTGCACATACTTTGCATTTAACGCTGCCAGAACAATTCTCATACACTGATACCTCTCATTTTCCCATTTTAGGTTACATCTCTCAAACACATGATTCCTCAAACAGTTGTTGCGAGTAAATCAATCTTTTACGTCTATTCTTTTTCCAAACAGACTCACCGACATTTCCCAGCCAGATAATTGATAAACTGCTGTGCCGTCCGTCCGGAAATACCACCATGGGATAACTCCCATTTATTGGCTTCCGCAAGGAGATCTGCTTCCGATAATGTAATCTCCGGCACACGCTTTGCAAGCTCCGTGACAATCTGGAAATATTCCTTCTGGTTCGGTTTAGAGAAGCTAATGGTCACACCAAAACGATTTGCCAGAGATAATTTCTCATGCATGGTATCCGAATGATGAAGCTCTTCACCACCCAGTTCCACATCATTCCGGTCATTCCACGTCTCTTTGATCAGATGTCTACGATTGGAAGTCGCATAAATCAATATATTATCCGGCTTTGTCTCCACTCCACCCTCAATCACAGCTTTCAGAAACTTATATTCAATCTCAAATTCTTCAAAAGACAGATCATCCATATAAATGATATAGCGGTAATTCCGGTTCTTGATCATGGAGATCACTGTGGACAGATCCTTAAACTGATGCTTATAAATTTCGATCATCCGGAGTCCTCTGTCATAATACTCATTGATGATTGCTTTGATGCAGGTAGACTTACCGGTACCCGCAGCACCAAATAGCAGACAATTATTTGCCGGTCTGCCGGAAACAAATGCCTCTGTATTCTCAATCAATTTCTGCTTCTGAATCTCATATCCAATGAGATCACTTAAGACTACATTATCTGTATTGGTGATTGGATAGATTTCTACATGTTCCCTAACATTGCGAATGCGGAATGCCTTATTAAGCCCAAACATGCCCACACCATAATCTGCATAAAACTGTGTCACCTCCCGAAAGAAACCTTCCTCATCTTTGCATTCTTCTAACTTCTTGGAAAGTGCCCGTACTTTGGAAGATACATTATAGTTATACATCCGTTCTTTTTTGCAAATCGCTTTATAGTTGGATATGGTCGAGAAACAATCAATAGAAAGTTCTTTTTCAATCTCATAAAAATTATAATCAAACAACTCTTTAAAGATTCGAAAATCATTCTTTGCGAAATGATTTACACTGCCATCATTCGCTCCGACTTTCTCACAGGTAAGGGTAAAGGAATTCTCGTTGGTCATCAGTAAAAAAGTCAGGTAATTATGCCACAAATTATCGTCAAATCCATAATCCGTTGCCAAATCTAACAATCTCTTAATCTCTCCATAGATCCGGGTGATCAGACTCTCTTTGCTGATATGCTTTTTGTCTTTCATTTCCTCCAGTTTGGAGGCACTAAATGCAGACGAACCTCCTAATACATTCTCTTTATACCAGTCAAAATCTTCAAAAATATCAGCTAACCGTTTTAAAATACTGTTCTCTCCCAAATCCCGATACACGATTAACTTTGATACCTGCTTATACATATTTCATCCTTCTTTCTTAACTTTGTTACCTGCTTATTTCAAGACTCGCTCGCGAGTCTTGGCGCGGGATTTGCGTCAGCTATGCTGACATATTTCATATGCAAATCCCTGCGCATCCTCG
>CAJOPP010000315.1 GCA_905236365.1 uncultured Lachnospiraceae bacterium | reverse complement strand
CCTTCCAAACACAATATTTTGCAATAATAAATCTGACACCAGCAGCAGAATGCCATAAACTCCCAACTTTGAAATCACACTTGACAGAATCACAGAAGCTTCCATCAGGCTATAGGAACTACCTCTTGTTATCATCAACTGCACCGGAAATACTCCTGCAAATACAGCAAAGCCCAAAAAGAGGAGCAAGCTGCCCAGTACTGTTGGAACCGTGCTTCCATTTAAGCGAATCGCAAAATGCATTTCGACATAACCAAGATTTTTGATATAAAAATATACAATTACCAATCCAATCTGCAAAACCGCAATTGCACTAATCAGATAAGACAGATAGATTCCTGCATTTTTTTGAACAACTTCATCTCTTCGATGCAGGATCATTGGATACAGCAACAAAGACGCAAGGCTGATGAAAATCACAAAATCTAACAAATTGCCCGTCAGGAAAGCCCCTGACACCATACTATAGACTCCCATAAACAGAAGATAGAAACGATTACTGCTCTCTTCCTGCTTCATCGACTCTTTCATAAACTGTAAAACAAGACCAAATACCACTGTGACCATGATGCAAAGCAGAAGTCGTACCCCATCTGCACGAAATGTCATATCTATTCCAAGAATGCCACTTAAATTCAGCTCTGCTTCCCTTCCATATCGGATCAACTGATAGCCCAACGCCACCTGCATCGCCAATTCTACAATCATAACCAGATCCAACCAGTCATTTCTTGTCTGTTTATTTTTTTTACCAAGATAAAAAGCAACTACTCCACCCAGAACCGGAAGCAATAAAATCGTCAATATCGTATAATGATTCCCCATTGTTTTCCTCCGTCTAATCCAACATCATTTCCACTGCTTTTTTTGCAATCATCAGAATCGGCTTCTGATAAACACAGAACACCGCCAGGATCAATGCAGCCATAAGACTTAACGCAACCACACCATCAGCAAGCAGCACCACCTGCTTTTCTTCCGTTCCCTTCACAGGAAAATACATTTTCTTTAAAACAGGAAACACAATGGCAGACGGGATGATGAAGCCAATCAGATTACCAATCAGAGCTACATACTCTATTTTTTCCATACCATCTGCCACAAAACCCATCCCGGAATAAATCAGACCGGTAAAGGTTCCCGTTATCGGAATTCCAATGACAAGTGCGGAAAAGAGCACCAGTGCCAGATACGCATATGGCATCTTTCTTCCAATTCCATCGATATCATTTATCTCATGAATTTCATTCTTCTTACAAATCATATGGAGTAACGGTATCAGAAAGAGAAGTCCTGCTCCTCGAAAAATCAATTGAAACATGCCTCCAATTATAGCATACTCATTCCATTCCACAAACGATAGCAAGGTCACACCAAGCATGGTATGACAGAGAAAAAACAACTTACTCGTTATCGTCCTGCTTTTTATCCCAATCGCTCCCACGATCATAACTTCCATGGAAACAATGACTAGAATTTGCTTTATCATACGTATATGCTACTCAAAATACGAATAGCTTCTCCTTTCTTTTTTTTGCAAACAACAAACCTGCACAGACAGATATTATGTTTCGCTCTGATTTTGCGGCATTCTGTCTCTTAAGTTTTGCACTGATTTCTCGACATTCTGTGCCTATGAAGTTTCGCTCTGTTCTTACAACAATCCGTGTTTTTTAAACGTAACAATACAGAATACTATCACAAGCACTGAAAACAGAATCACACCGGGATATCCATATTTCCAAGTCAGTTCAGGCATATTACTAAAATTCATTCCGTACCAGCCAACAATCAAAGTCAACGGTAAAAAAAACGTTGTAATAACAGTAAGCAGTTTCATTATATTATTGAGATTATAATCCAACATTGCATCATGGGTCTCCTGAAGCTGCACAGTATATTCTTCTAAATGTCTCACATTTTCTTTCAATCGGTTTGCCCGATCCGTAAAAAACACAAAACGTTTTACATTTTCTTCAGAAAACATCTGATTCTCATTATCCCGAAGCACTTCACCCACATCAATCAACTGTTCATAATAATTCCGAATATACATGAGTTCTTTTTTTACAGCAAGAATCTCATTAATAAATACCGGATTAATTGATTCCTTTAGTATTCTGGTCTCCAACACACTCATATTGAGCTCCATATTCTCCAAAAACTTTGTATCATCCAAAATCAGAAAGTCCAGGAAATGGTAGAGAACCTTCTCCGGCTCCGTCTGTTTTAAGCCCTTACATTCCGTCTCATACCGCTTTATCACCCTGTCAAACAATTTCTGAACATTGCCGTTCTCATCCCGAATCGTCACAGCCAGACACAAGTCGCTCCGAATATAGAATGCCACCCTTGCCTTTTCCCCAAAAGGATTTAGAAGATCGATCAGATCCAACACCATGAACATCAGATCTGCCACTACATATGTGTTGCTTCGAAAATTGTAGGGATTCCCCTGACATTCCTGAACAGTCTGCTCCGGAAAACCATACATCACATAATCGTCCTGCAATTCCTGAAAAGTAATAAATCCTACCCTTCCACGTTTTAATTCATAAAACATAATATGACTCCCTTAAAAAAACTGGTGTTATTATACTATGTAGTATGTCCCAAATCACAGAAACAACAAAAGATATTTTACCACTATTTATAAAAATATCAATCCATTTTATTTTTCACTTCATCAAACGCCCCCAATAAGGTTACAATTCACTCGGAGCGTACGTATGAACAGTAGCCCAATAAGACAACGGGCATGACATGACTTTCGTTTATTTGCAGAAAGAATAAAAAGTTTGTAAGCAAAGTTTCGTGCCCGAGCGGTATCTCTAAGCAATTAACTTCTTCTCTGCGAGGTGTGCATCCACGAAGCGTTTTTGCTTTATAGGAGACGAAGTTTTCTATAAAAAAAGGTCAACCATAAACATTACAACGCTGCTTATGGCTAACCCTGACCTTACTATTCAAATAAACCATCAAAAAACTTCTTAATTGATTCTAAAATCTTCTGGAAGAAATTCTTTGCCTGCTCTTTGTCAATTCCCATATCTTCCAATTTGTTGAACAAATCCTTTGCCTGTTCTTTCATGCTGTTAATATCGAGATCAAGCGAGTTGATTTTCTTCATCAAAGAAATGATTGTGCTTTTCTCATCCTCAGTAATGCTGATTCCCAACTGAGATGCTCCTTCATCTATTGCCTTGCCAATTGCCTCTTCATTGTTAAGACCTTCTTCCACAACCTTTGCCTTCACAAATGCCATCAGCTGTTCTACATCCTCTGCATTGATATCCTCAGCCATCTGACTTGTAACGACCAGTTCATTGACCGCTGTGTCCATACTCTCCGCAGAGATTTCTTCACCGGTAAGCGTAGAGTATGCACGCATAGCTCCTACTAAAGCTGCCGTTCCTGTAATCTCAAACGGCCCCGCCACAATCACCTTAGCATTCTCGATACCTGCGGTAATCAACGCATTTGTGTACATTCCTTTTGTACAATACGAAATATTCTTTGTCTCAACATCGATTCCATCCCCATCATCACCGAGAACTACAATAACCGAAGAAAGTGCCCGTGAACCAATCACACCGGCATCCAGATAATCCCCGAGATACTTCTTCTCGTCTTCATTGGTAATCTCGCCTACCGTAAAATGATCCAGATCATCCTCTGTAATCCCAAGCAGATTCATAACCGTCGCCTTCTCATCCGATTTCAAATCTGCCCCAAAGGCTACATAAACATCCTTTGGATCTGCCTCTGTCACTGCATCTGCCCTCACTGTCAGCCCTGCAACCGGCAGGAAAAAAAACATGACAACTGCAAGAACAGCTGTTGCAACACTCTTATATAATTTTCTCATGATCATCCTCCTTATTTCATTATCATGCATTTTCATATCCTGGCTATCATATCATCATTATCCCCATTCGTCAAATCACGAAATTAACCCCCTAACAAATCAGCCACTGAACATTACAGTTCATTCCTTTGCCAATACACAGATTTTACATCCGGTCAATCACTAAATTGTACCAAAACAGCATTTCAATGCAGTTTCTCTTTTATTTACAGTCTCTCCCTCTAAAGCGTGTCACATAGTATAGTATCTGCATAACAGATGTAACTAATGCAGCAACATATGTCAACGCAGCCGCCTTCAACACTTTTTTGGAGCCCGTAAGATCTTCTTTCACGAACATTCCGCTATCCCGAATCACTTTCAATGCCCTGGACGACGCATCCAGTTCCACCGGCAAAGTCACAAGCTGAAACAATGCGACCAGCGAAAATAATACAATTCCAACAAAAAACAAACTCCTGCCAAATAAATTTCCTGCAAACAAAAATCCGATCATGATAAGCACCGGACCGATACTTGAACCAAAATTACATGCCGGCAAAATGGCATTTCTCAGCTTAATTGGCGCATAATTCTCTGCATGTTGCACTGCATGCCCTGCTTCATGTGCTGCGACTCCGATTGCTCCAATCGAAGTAGAATTATATACCGGAGTAGAAAGACGAATCACGTTGTCCCTTGGATCGTAGTGATCTGTCAACTCCCCACTGATATGTTCAATCCGGACATTTGTCAGTCCATTCCTGTCCAGGACCATTCGGGCCATCTGTTCACCCGTCATCCTCCTGGAATTCGAAATCTTATTGTATTTTTTGAAAGTATGCTGCACCTTCGACTGTGCATATATTCCAAGAAGCAGTGCCGGTAAGATAAATACCAGATACGACAAATAACCTGAACCATAACCATAGCGATATCCGCCATAATATAATCCCATCACCTGACTTCCCAACAAGGTTGCGGTATGAATTCCTCCAACAATCCCTTCCATAATAATTCCTCCAATCCTTTCCTAATAATACGCAAAATGTAAATATATACTTTTAACGCCAACATCATACTTTTAACGCCAAAACCATTCTTTGATAAGGGAGTATAAGAAAAAAATGTGTCTTTTTTGTGTTTTTTCGTCCAATTTTTGTTAAACGAAATCATGAAAGTTTTGGTGTTACAGTTCACCCTCAATGCCGACATACTGTCCAAAAACTCCTTGTACATGTGAGGTTTTCGGACAGTATGCCGGGAGGCAAAACCAACTATAACTTCTCCAGCAATTCCCGATAGGCAACCTTTACCCATTCCGGTTCCACAATCTTCGCACCGCCTCCTAAACCTACAAGCCATCCGAAAAACTGATTGCTGACCATCACCTCGACCTTTGCATGAAAATGATCGTCATCCACCGGATGCATCCATATATCTTTTCCAAACCGATCGATCATCACACCTGCCAATTCATTCCTCACCCTTAACGTTACAAGTGCCTGCTCACCCTGAAACATCCCAAACGTCTGCCGGCTATATTCTGCAGGATCAAGCTTTGACGCAACATCCTTTCCCTTTCTTTCTATTTGCATCCTTTCAATCTGAAGCATTTTATCCACCCGGAAATGCTTCATCCGTTGTTCTTCCTCATCATAGCCGATCAAATAATATTTTTCATCTTCCCACCGCAGATACCATGGTGAAATCACATACCGCGTCCCATTCCTCCTTGGTTCCATCTCCCTTTTCACGTTCCAGTTAAAATAAAAAAAAGAAATCTGCCGATTCTTCTCAATTCCCTCATAAATCGCATCAATATTATAATATATGCTTTCATTCATGGTTTTGATGCGTCCCTTCACAAAGACCTGACGTTTGAGCTGCATGCCCTCATGATGACTGACCAGAGTTCCAAGCTTCGTGATCAGTTCCTCTGATTTTTTCTCTGTAATGAATTTGGAGGACTGCACAGCATCTACTAAAAGTTTTAATTCCGGTAGCTCAAACTGTCTGGACGCCATATAAGCGCCCTGCCTTGTACGGATAATATCATAGCCAAATTCCACAAGCTCATCCAGATCGGTATATACACTCTTTCGCTCGCAGGGAACGCCATATGATTCTACCTTTTTTGCAATTTCTGTTGCCGATAACAGATGCCTCTCATCCGTCTCTTCCTGAAGCACCTTCAAAATATATAGTATTTTTGTCTTTTGATTTTCTTTTCTGGCCATTTAATTTTCCTCATGTGTACATTTTCAAATATATCCTTGATCGATGTGGACCCTGGCCTGGTAATCCCCTTCCATTTCTTCTATAGCCTGTTCAATCTTTTTCCGAAACTCCTTGGGGCTCAATCTGCAGTCGTAAGGTTCTACTGCATCAAAGAATAATTGTGTATGATCCAATCCCTTCTCCATACGGAAATCATGAATCGTAATCCTTGCATCAATCACTTTTATCTTTTCCATTACAAGCTCTCTTATTCTGGTAAGTTCTGTATTATCTGTCTCAATCGGATCTACATGTATGACTACCGCACAGCCAAGTTCTTCATTCAATTCTCTCTCAATATGGTCGATCATTTCATGTGCCTCGTAAATACTGTAATCGCCAGGCACCTCAGCATGCAGGGAAATCAGTCGTCTGCCCGGACCATAGTCGTGCACGATCAAATCATGCAACCCTTTGACCATATCGTGATCCATTACAATTTCTTCAACCTGCCTGATAAATTCCGGATCCGGAGCCGTTCCGAGCAACGGATCAATCGTCTCCTTCGCCGCACAAAAGCCTGTATATAAAATAAAAACAGATACCAGTACACCGCAAAAGCCATCAATATTGCTTCCTGCATAGTGCATTACCAGCATGGTCACCAAAACGACTGTTGTAGAAACCACATCCGACAAAGAATCCTTTGCAGTCGCCTTCATCGCCACAGAGTGAATCTTCTTTCCTATAGAATTGTTATAAAATACCATATACAGTTTTACCAAAATGGATATAATAAGAATTCCCATGACCAGTGCACTGTTTTCCACCGGCTCAGGGTAAATGATTTTCCTAACAGAAGTCTTGCATAATTCCAACCCCATCATTAGAATCGCCATAGATACCACAAAACCTGCAATATATTCATACCGTCCATGCCCAAAGGGGTGATCGGAATCAGGACGTTTTCCCGAAAAAAGAAAACCCGCCAATGTAATCATGGAAGACCCGACATCCGACAGGTTATTAAAAGCATCTGCCATAATCGCTACGGAACCGCTGATTATTCCGGCAGCGTATTTCCCTGCAAACAACAATAAATTGCACAGAATTCCAACTATGCTGCTAAGCGTTCCATAGGCTTTTCGCATCGCAGCACCCTCTTTTTCTTTGATAAAAATATGTGCTAAAATTGTTATCATATACGACTGCTCCTTGTCAAATTCAATACCCGAAAACCTTCAGAATCATACGCTCTTGCAACAATATAGGATAAGTCAACACCCCAACTGCTTTTTGATATCTTCAAGCGCCGCATCCTCCATGGCGTGCTCTAACGGTGGAAGTTTCTCCCCATATTTGCGCTCATAGGCTATCCCCAGCAGTTCATCCGCAATTCGTGCATTTTTGGGAAGAAGCGGGCCATGAGAATAGGTGGCAAATACATTCTTGTAACGTGCTCCTTCCGTTCCGTCTTCCCCGTTATTTCCGTAACCCTTTATCATTTTGCCCATAGGTTTTACACCTTCGCCAAGCCATGTCTGTCCGTTGTGATTTTCAAAACCAACAATTGGAAACTTCTCCCCATTGTCTCTGGTGTACTCATACACAAAATTTCCAATCATGCGCTTATCCGAAGCCGTTGTATAGACATCGATTCCACCTAAAAAATCTACCCTTGTTCCGTCTGCTGCCTCATAATACTTGCCAAGCATCTGATATCCGCCACAAATTCCAAGAATCACTGTTCCCTTTTCAATCTCGTTTTTCAACCAATCTGCCTTGTAGGCAAATAAATCCTTCACCAACAGCTCCTGTTCAAAGTCCTGTCCGCCACCAATAAAAATAATATCATAATCTTCATTGGCATCGACTTCACCAAATGAGAGTCTTGTGATTTCGGAGTCAATTCCTCTCCAGGCAAGACGTTTCTCCATCGTACGGATATTGCCATTATCTCCATACAAATTCAATATATCATAATATAAATGACAAATATGCAAACTTTTCGTATCACTCATATTTAAAATCTCCTTCACTCCGGTTATGGATATAATCCATTCTCAAAAAAGTAATAAAGACCATCTCTTACTCCGCCTGATACCGTTTAAGTGGTACAAACTCTCCAAGTTTATCCCGAAACTCCAGCATGCAGGTATAGGACAATACCAGAAATGTCTGTTCACCGGACTGTTCAAGCCGGGTAATCAACGTCTTATAATCTTTCTCTACACTGAATTTGCCGGTATCAAAATCAGCATATTTTAACCGAAGCTGCATATCATAGGCACGCTTCCCCGTAAAATAAAAATGCTTTGCTCCCGCTGCCGCTTCCGTCAACCGTTCAAATTCCACATCATAGATCCATGAAATATCCTTGCCATCCGCATAGTTGTCATTTAACCCAAACACGATATTGCCAGTTGGACGCTGTTGAATCAAAAACTGCAATACTTCATTGAATCCCGCCGGATTCTTGACCAATACCATGTTAAGGGTATTTCCGCCAAGCTGAACCTGCTCCATTCTTCCAAAGTGTGTGGTCAGCCCTCCTAACACAGATATTATCTTATCCCTGGACAATCCGATCAAGGCGGCGATTGTCGTTGCCGCTAATGCATTATAAAGATTGTATCCACCAGGAAGCATCACCTCTGCCTCGACCGTTTTCCCAAAAACATTCATCTCTACCACAGAAGATGCATCCTTCCACTCAATTACTTTCGTCAGGGAAACTTCCGGCTCCTGACGCTGATATCCGCATTTCTCGCAATAAAACCCGCCAAGATGTCCAAAGGTATGATAACGATACCGGTATTTTGTCTTACAGTGAATACAATAAACCGCATCGGAAATATCTGAAGAAGTTCCCTCATAAAGCGAACCATCCACGCCGAAATAATGAATCTCACGATGTGGCAGATCATTTAACGATGTGGTAAGTGAGCAATCTGCATTCAAAACCAATTTCACATTCGGAAGCTGGGACAGCCCTGCCCGTATCTTGTTCACAGTGGTCAGCACCTCTCCATAACGATCCAGCTGATCACGGAACACATTCGTCACCACCGCTGTTACATCCAGATCTCCAAAATGTTCCACGATACTTTTCAAAGCTGCCTCATCACATTCCAAAAGGGCATAATCGGTTTTGATCTTTCCACTGACAGAAGCAGCATTTACGAAAGCTGCCACAACACCATTAAGCAGATTAGCACCGGCATCGTTACAGAACACAGTGTTGCCATTTGCTTCGATCATATCCCGAATAATGTGACAGGTCGTGGTCTTTCCATTGGTTCCTGTCACACAAATGATCTTAATATCTTTCGCCAGATGTCCCAAAATGTCCGGACAAATCTTCAGAACCACTTTGCCCGGCAGGGAAGTACCTCCACTTCCCGCTAATTTCAGCACATTCGTCGTTATTTTTCCTGCCCATACTGCAACTGTTGATCTTACACTCATTTCTTTCTCCTTTATACGCCAGACGAAAATAAGCTGCTTAGTGTTTTCCCGCTCGCTCCTTATTGCCAAACTTCGTATATTTTCCCAACCATACCAGTTCGACCGGTCCGGTGGATCCGTTTCTTTGTTTGGCAACAATAATGTCTGCGATTCCCGGCTTTTCTGACTCTTTATTATAATAATCATCCCGATAAATAAACATGATCACGTCCGCATCCTGCTCGATCGCTCCTGACTCACGCAAGTCCGACATTACCGGCTTGTGATCCTCACGGCTGTCCACCGCACGATTCAACTGGGAAAGTGCAATTACCGGAACATTCAGCTCTCTGGCTAATTTCTTCAATGAACGGCTGATTTCAGAGATTTCCTGCTGGCGGGATTCTGAACGACCGCTACCATTCATCAATTGAAGATAATCTATGATGATCAGTCCAATATCCTGTGTCTGCTTTAACTTACGGCACTTTGAACGCAATTCGGCAATCGTAATACCCGGCGTATCATCAATAAACATCTTTGTAGATCCAACACGGAAAGTCGAATCCATCAATTTATCCCAATCTGAATCTACTAATTGACCGGTACGGATTGCCTGGGAATCTACCATGGAATCCATGGCGATCAGACGTGTTGCAAGCTGTTCTTTGCTCATCTCCAGACTGAAAATCGCACACGGAACTTCCGCCTTCATCGCAGCATTCTGTGCAATATTAAGGGCAAACGCTGTTTTTCCCATTGCCGGTCTGGCTGCGATCAGAATCAGCTCTGATCCATGAAGACCCGTCAATTTCTCATCCAAATCAATGAATCCCGTTGGCACACCGGTTACTTTACTTCCCCGTTTGGCAGATGCTTCGATGGTGTCTAATACATTTAATACAATTTCTTCCATCGGAACAAATTCATCTCCGCCATTTCGTTTCTGTACAATATCAAACAGTTCTTTTTCGGCATCCTCCAGCAGATTTTCCACCTGTTGCCTGCCTGCATAACATGCCTCTGTGGTCTTTTCCGTAAACTTGATCATTTTACGGAGAACCGCCTTATCCTGAACGATCTGTGCATACTGCTTTGCATGGATCGACGTCGGAACAATATTTAAAATATCACCTGCATACTCCATATTGCTGATTGATTCCGGAGCACCCATCTCCTTCAATTTGTTGCTGACCGTAAGAAGATCCACCGGTTTTCCTTCATTATAGAGTGTAACCATCGCTTCAAACAACATACCATACTGGCTATAATAAAAATCATCTTTCGTAAGGATGTCCGCAACTTCTACAATCGCATCCCTGTCCATCAGCATAGAACCAATCACTGACTGTTCCGCCTCTATACTATTTGGTTGTATTTTCCTGATAACTGCTTCATCCATTTTCAATTCCCTCAGAAACTGTTCTTAAATAAAATATGTTTTTCTCTGATCCTGTCAAAGAAAAATCAAATACATCTATGTCTCTTTCCTGTTACTTTTCAACTACTTTTACTTTCAATGTGGCTGTTACCTGCGTATGTAATTTGATCTTCACCTCATGAGTTCCCACCGTCTTGATAGCATCCTTCAGCAATACCTTCTTCTTATCCACATCATAGCCAAGCTGTGCCTTTACTTCCTCTGCAATTTCCTTAGAAGAAACGGAGCCAAAGCTCTTACCGCCTTCTCCCACTTTGATTGGAATCGTAATCTCAGATTCCCCGATCTTCTTGCCCAGTTCTTTAGCCGCCTGAAGATTCTCAGCTGCAATCTTATCATCATTCGCCTTCTTCAGTTTCAAGTCATTCAGATTCTTGCCGGTAGCCTCTATCGCCTGTTTCTTTTTGATCAGAACATTGCGTCCATACCCATCATTTACCTTTACAACTTCACCCTTTTTCCCTACATTTTTTACATCTTCTAATAATATAACTTCCATGATTGATTATCCTCACTTTCTAATTCTTATCAAAACTCGCTTGCGAGTCTTGCGCGCCGGATTCGGGTCAGCTTTAGCTGACAAATTCCTAACCGAATCCGTGCGCATCCTCGCGGAGCGT